>JAZNBQ010000054.1:0-18578 GCA_045587065.1 Acutalibacteraceae bacterium
CGGATTTAATGTAATTACTATTGACGGACACGATTTTGACCAAATCGAGATGGCAGTAGCCGCTGCAGAAAAGGTTACCGATAAGCCTACCGCCATTGTAATGAACACCGTAAAGGGTAAAGGCGTTTCCTACATGGAAAATCAGTGTGGTTGGCATGGCCAGGCACCAAACGATGAGCTTTATGAAGTTGCTATGAAAGAACTCAAAGAGCAACTTGCAGCACTTTAAGGAGGAGTAAACAATGGCAGAAGTTAAAAAAATAGCTACAAGAGAAGCTTATGGTGCAGCTCTTGTAGAAATGGGTAAAAAAAGAGAAGATTTTATCGTAATGGATGCAGACCTTGCAGCTGCAACCAAATCAGGTACCTTTAAAAAGGCATTCCCTGAAAGATTCTATGACTGCGGTATTGCTGAACAGAATATGGTAAGTATTGCAGCAGGTATCGCCGCTACAGGCAAAAGAGTTGTTGTAAGCTCATTTGCTATGTTTGCCGCAGGAAGAGCTTTCGAGCAGGTAAGAAACTCTGTTGGTTATCCTCACTTAAACGTTATTATTGGTGCTACACACGCAGGTATTTCTGTTGGTGAGGATGGTGCTACACATCAGTGTTGCGAAGATATAGCATTAATGCGTACTATTCCAGGTATGACTATTATTAACCCTGCAGATTATACCGAGGCTATGAAGGCAGTTGAAGCAGCTTTTGAGCTTGACGGTCCTGTATATTTAAGATTCGGCAGACTTGCAGTTCCTGTTGTTTTTGACGATGACTATAAATTCGAAATTGGTAAGGGCGTAGAGCTTAAAGAGGGTAATGACGTTACTATCGTTGCAACCGGTCTTATGGTAAACGAGGCTCTAGAGGCTTATGAAACATTAAAAGCTGAAGGCATTAACGCAAGAATTATCAATATTGCAACCATTAAACCTCTTGATAAAGAAATCATTCTTAAAGCCGCTAAGGAAACCGGCGCTATTGTTACCGCAGAAGAGCATAGCGTAATCGGCGGACTTGGAAGTGCAGTAGCAGAGTACCTAAGCGAAGCATATCCTGTTCCTGTTCTTAAAGTAGGCGTTCAGGATACCTTTGGTAAATCAGGTCCTGCAAATGAATTACTTGGTATCTTTGGTCTTAGAGCAAAAGATATCGTAGCAAAGGCAAAAGAGGCAGTAGCTCTTAAAAAATAAGGAGACAAAGTGGAAATGGAAGTAAATATTTTAGATTTTGGTGCAGTAGCAGACGGAAAAACCATGAACACTAAAGCCATTCAAGCAGCTATCGACGAGTGCGCCAAAGAAGGCGGAAGAGTAGTTGTTCCTTCCGGAACATTCGTTTCGGGTTCATTATTCTTGCGTAGCAATATAGAACTACACTTGGCACATAACGCTGTTCTTCGCGCAAGTGATAATCTTGCAGATTACAACGATGATGATGCTTACGAGCAAAATTTCGGCTCCGTAAACGAGGGTTGGAACGCTAAGCATTTCATTATGGCAGTAGAGTGCGAAAACGTTGCTATTACAGGTACAGGCACCATCGATGGAAATGCTCACGTTTTCTTTGAAGATTTCCGCCCTCCAATGGATTTTGACCATAACAGTTTTGTTAATGCAGGTTATTGCTGGAAAAAGGGTAGTGCCGCAAACAAAGATAAGGTTAACAGAAGACCGG
Organism: Acutalibacteraceae bacterium; assembly: GCA_045587065.1. Taxonomy (GTDB): domain Bacteria; phylum Bacillota; class Clostridia; order Oscillospirales; family Acutalibacteraceae; genus SFWF01. Next base: position 1,675 of record JAZNBQ010000054.1, read on the forward strand.
GACAAATGGTATGCTTTATAGAATGTAGAAATGTTGTAGTAAGAGACGTTTCTCTTATCAATGCAACATGTTGGTCATGCTTTGTTCACGGATGTGATTTTGTTAGAATTAGCGGCATCAGAGTCAATAATACATACTATCATCTTAATACTGACGGTATTGATATTGATACAAGCCGTTATGTAACAATTTCCGACTGCATTATTTTAACAGGAGACGATTGTATTACCTTCAGAGGAGACGGAAAGCGTCTTAAAGACCAAGACCGTTGTTGTGAGTATGTAACAGTTACAAACTGCGTACTTTCTGCAAGTGCTGCTGCATTTAGAATAGGTGTAGGTAGACTTCCTGTAAAACATGTTACTGTATCAAATGTTTCTGTAATCTATTGCGGAGAGTTTATTAACTACTGTGCCGAGTGGGCAGACGTATGTGCTACACCGTTTGATGATATTATCTTTACTAATTGCGGTATTGAGCATACAAACCGTTTGTTAACCCTAAAGGTAAATCACGGTACACCTGTTAAGAATTTAAAACTTCAGAACGTTACAGCAAACGCATGGTCTGCAGCTATGATTTATTCTACTGTTGACGGTGCTATTGAAAATTTCCTTCTTGAGAACGTTGACGTTAACTCAGTAGGAAATAGGGTTGCACTGGAAGGTGACGCACCAAAAGATATGAAACGTGCCTTTGCAAACTTCTATAACGTTGACAATCTAACCTTTAGAAACTGCAATTTTAAGGTTGATGAACAATATGCTTCAGATTACGATGTGGACGTAGAAATCAAACATTGCAAAAAGTTCAAACATATTCAGTAGACGGGTGTTGGTGTTAGGGATGAAATGCCTAATAAAGAAAATTTTTGCAGTCTAATGTGTTAAAAAGCCGTAGTACGCGTCAGCGTTACTACGGCTTTTCGCCTTTCATTCTGCTAAAAATTTTTCTTTTTTAGGTGCAAAGCAGTTTTGTAAGAATAAATATGCTTTGATTTCGAAGTTAAGAAATCGCGGTAATACTTTGTGTCTTGCAAGATTTTGCAACAAGAAAGCAAACAAATTTATCTGAAAAACCAATTAATCCCTAAAACCAACACCCGAAAAAAAGGTCTTAGAGAAATTTCTCTAAGACCTTTTAATTTTATCCTTCTATGATTTCTAAATTAGTGGAGTTTTCGGTTACAAATTCAAAATCGTTGTATTTTACAATTCTTGGGTTTTCGTAACCTATAATCTTAACGTTTTCAAGCTCTAACTTTTCACAGTTTCTAACTGTTGCAAAAGCAATGTCTTTTTTATTCTCATCAACCTCAACGGTGCAATCTTTAAGGGTAATGGAGAGAGGCTCGTTCACGTCACCGTGAATATGCATTGGGAAAATAGCACCCTTTAGTTTGCAGTTTTCAAAGGTGATAGAAGAAAGTGAGCGGTTGCAGCACCAAATGTGATTGCCGTCAAAGCTTAAATCAAATAAATTCTCGGTGTAATCAAAATCACAGTTTCTAATAGTAATGTCGCCGGGGGTGTGTCTGATTTCTGCTCTGAAATCACAGTAATAAAGGAAAAGATTTAAGCAACGGTGATGACAGTGGGGTCCGGTTAAAAGGCCGTCTCTCTTTTCTTCATCTGTCAAATTTCCTCTAAAGCCGTAAGCAGTAGGTCCAATGCCTTGACAGTTCTCAACTAAAACCTTAGTTCCGCCAAACCTCAGTGCACTGCAAGCACAGTCGAATAAACAGTTTCTAACAGTAACGTCATAGTTGTCAAAGCCTGCGATACCATCGTCTCCGGTATGGAAAGCACAGTCCTCAACTAATACACGGTCACAGGTTCTAACGTCAAATCCGTCGTGACCGCCAAGAACGGTTACACCTTTCATGGTAATATCTTCGCTATTGTGTATAGCGTGAGCCCAGTTACTGCTGTTGTAAATGGTGTAGCCCTCAAGATAAACGTTTTTGCAGTACCACATATTAATTGCATGAGGTCCGCGATAGTTTTCTTCGCCTATTTCATCAAAGCAGTTCATTCCGTTAATGTATGAACCCTTTTCACCGATGATAGAAACGTTTTCAGCATAAAGCACACGAATAAGAGCGTTGTTCCAACGGCTGTAAGGGTAAGCAGAACGAGAAACGTTTTCAGGACGGGGTTGAACGTCCAAAGGCTCAACAGTGTCGTTTATGTAATCTGTGTAATCTTCAGGGTTTTTGCTACCCTCAATGATAGCGCCGGTTTCAAGATATAAGGTAACGTTTGAGCGCAGTCTGATACATCCGCATCTCCAAATACCCATAGGTACGGTTACTCTACCGCCACCTGCTAAAAACACAGCATCTATAGCTGCTTGTATCTGCTTTGTTTGTAATTGGTCGCATACTTTAGCGCCATATTCTGTAATCAAAACGTTCATAAAGTTTGCCTCACTTTTAACATACTTTTAAACCAAAATAGCATAAAAAAAGAAAAAAGTCAACAGGCAAATAAAGAATTGACAAACAATGTTAGTTAATCTATAATTAATCTATAATAATATGTTTATTCATTATAAATGGAGGAGAAAAATGAAGTATCTTTTAGGTGTTGACGTTGGTACTACGTCACTAAAAGCGGCTGTTTTTGATGAAAACGGAAAAATATTCAAAAGCGCAACCAAGGATTACACTCTTCTTGTTTCAGGAGACAGGGTAGAGTTTCCTGCAGAAGAGTATTGGAATATATTTGAAGCGGCCTATAAAGAGGTAACCGAGGGCGTGGAAATTTCTGCTCTTGCTATTGATACCCAGTGCGAAACAATGATAATAGCAGATGAAAACGGTAAGCCACTTATGAATGCTATAGTTTGGCTTGATAACCGTGCTGCAGAGGAAGCAGAAGAAATTGAAAAGGCCTTTGGCAACAAAAAGGTTTACGAGGTTACGGGACAACCTGAAATTACGGCAACCTGGCCTGCATCAAAGCTTTTGTGGGTAAAGAAAGACGAGCCTGAAATTTTCGGAAATATTAAAAAGATTTTCCTTTTGGAAGATTACTTATTATACCGCTTAACAGGTGAGTTTGTAACAGAAAAAACCCTTCAGTCTTCCAGTCTTTATTTCGACATTAAAAACTCTTGTTGGTGGGAGGAAATGCTTTCCTTCATTGGCATTAGCAAAGACCAATTACCACAGATTTTAGATAGCGGCAAAAAAGTGGGAGAGTTTAAGGGTGCCAGTGTTTGCACAGGTGCTATGGACCAGATTGCAGGTGCTATCGGCGCAGGCGTTGTAAGTGGAGAGGTTGTCAGTGAAATGACAGGTACCACAATGGCAATTTTTGTACCGGACGTGGAAATGCCACAGTATAATCCTGACAGTATCGTACCTTGCCATATGAATTACGACGGCAAATATTGTCTTGTTTCTTGGACTCCAACCGCAGGTATTGCTCTTAAGTGGTTTAAGAACAATTTCTGTGAAAACTTTAGTTTCAGAGAGTTGGATGAATTGGCAAAGGACGTTCCTGCAGGTTCCAGCGGACTGACCTTTTTACCATATCTTTGCGGCTCTACAATGCCTAAATATAACCCTGAAGCAAAGGGCGCGTTTATCGGCCTTACAATGGAGCATACAAGAGGACATGCGGTGCGCAGTATATTAGAGTCTGTAGCTTGTATGTTAAGAGCCAACTTAGAGTACTTAGGCATTAAAAACAGAGAGGTTCGTTCAATGGGCGGCGGAGCCACAAGTCCTCTTTGGTGCCAAATCAAAGCAGATATGACAAGGTCAAACATAGTTATACTTAAAAATAAGGAAACGGCTTGTCTAGGCGCGGCAATTTTAGCAGGCGTAGGTATTGGAATATATGAAGACGTGAAAAACGCTTGCACCTCTATGGTAGAAATAGAGAAAACATATACCCCGGGCAACACATCATATGATGAATGTTATAATAATTTTTGTAAAGCAGAGGAGAAGGTGCTATGAGTAAAGTTGCATTTTTAGGTTTCGGCGAGGTTAATACCCCAATAGACATTATTGTAAACAAATGTAAGGGAGCCGAGGCGGCATTAAAAGAAGAGGGATTAGATTTATTATCTGTATACCCAATTACCGACGATTATGAGGAAAACGACATAAAGAAGGCTCTTGATGCACTAAAAGGCCAGGATTTTGACAGTATCGTTGTTTGTATTGCAGGTTGGATTCCAACCCATGCGGTTGTAAAAATTACTGAACAGTATCGTCATCTTCCAATGGTTCTTTGGGGACTTTGCGGATGGAGAGAGGGCGACCGTATAGTAACTACTGCTGACCAGGCAGGAACTACCGCTTTACGTAATACCTTCTATGACCTTGGCTACAAATTTAAATACGTTTATGATATTATTGGCAAAAAGACTAACTCTAAAAAGGTTGCCGATTTCATTACCGCTGCAAAGGCTGCTAAAACACTTAGAAGCGCTCGTATCGGTATGGCAGGTTACCGTGATATGAACCTTTACGGTACTCTTTATGACGGAAGCTCACTAAAGAGAGTTGTAGGTCCTGAAATCGAAACCTTTGAAATGCTTGAAATCAAGCAGCGTTTCGATAAGATTACTAAGGAAGAAAAACAGGCAGTTATCGACAACGCTATGTCTAAGTGGAACTTCCTTAAAGCCGCAAAACAAGAGAGTATGGAACTTGCGGCAGGTTATTACCTTGCAATTAAGAGCATAGTAGACGAGCGTGGTTATACCGCAATTTCTTTAAAGGACGTTGACGGCATGAAGAAGCTTTTAGGCTTCCCACCTGCACCTATCTTTATGCTTTTATCTGACTGCGAAGGTCTTTCAACCATTCCTGAGAACGACGCTTTAGGAAACGTTACTCAACTTATGGTTAAAGCCGCAACAGGACAGTGTGGCGCTTACTTAGAGTTCTATGAATTCTTTGAAAATAGCGTTATTGCAGGCGTTCCTGACTATGTTCCTGCAGAAATTATTGACGGAGAGGTTACCGTTATGCCTGCCGCATTCGGTGAACTTGCAGAAGGTATACTTAACGTATCTAAGGTTCGCACAGGTGAACTCACAATGTGCCGTCTTTTCTTCCGCGACGGAAAATATTACATGCATATGCTTAAGGGTGACGGCAAGACTCCTCCAAAATGGGAAGAGGCAGGTTGGACTCAACCCGCACCTCAGCTACCCGGCCTTGAAATCTTTATGGACGATGTAGAAAAATTTGCTCAGAATGTAATGTGTCAGCATTATATTATCTCTTACGGCGACAATACCACAGTAATTGAAAATCTTTGTGATATATTGGGAATAGAGGTTGTAAGATAATGACCGACCAAAAGATATTAGAGTTTATTAGAGAGAATGAAGAACTTTTTTTAAAACTCCTTAAAGAATTGTGCAATATTCCTGCTCCTTCTCACATGGAAGAAAAAAGAGCAGAATATTGTAAAGCGTATCTTGAAAGTGTAGGCGCAAAGGGAGTATACATAGACGATGCTCTTAACGTTATTTATCCATATGGTTGCGAAGGAAGTAACAATATAACCGTTATCGAAGCCCATACCGATACAGTGTTCCCTGACACTAAGCCGATGCCTTTTGTAGAGGATGGAAACATTCTTCGTTGTCCGGGCATAGGGGATGACACAGCAAGTGTTGTAGGAGTGCTTTTAACAGCAAAGTATTTTATTGAAAATAATATACCAACAAAGGACGGTATACTTTTCGTATGCAATTCCTGCGAAGAGGGCCTTGGAAACCTCAAGGGAACAAGACAGCTTATGAAAGATTACGAAGGCAGAATAAAAAGACTTTTAACTGCCGATGCTTCTAAACTGAACAGCTGTGCAAATAGCTGTGTTGGTTCCCACCGTTATCGTGTAACTGTTAGTACACAAGGCGGACATTCCTACGGTGCTTTCGGTAACAAAAATGCTTTAGCAGAGCTTAGCAAAATAGTTGCTAAGATTTATGAAATAGAGGTTCCTCAAAAGGAAGGCCGAAAAACTACCTATAACGTTGGTTCTATTACAGGAGGCACTTCTATTAATACCATTGCCCAAACAGCCGAAATGCTTTGCGAATATCGTTCTGACGATATAGAATGTCTTCAAATTATGAAAGGACATTTTGACAAAATCTTCTCTAAAGCAAATACCGACAAAGTAAAGGTAGAGGTGGAGCTCGTAGGCGAACGCCCCTGCTCAAAGGAAGGTAATGAGTCAAAGGTTGAAGAACTGGTGAAAACAGTAGGAGATATAGTCTTTGATGTTACAGGTGATACTCTCCAAACACATAGTGGTTCAACCGATTGTAATATACCAATGTCTTTAGGCATACCGGCAATTGCTTTTGGCACATATATTGGCGGTGGCACCCACACAAGAGAAGAATGGCTTGAAAAAGATAGCCTTCCCAAGGGAATGGAAATTATCATTCGTGTTGCTCTTCAAATGGCATAAATCATTTAAAAAGGTCTGTTACACCTAGTGTAACAGACCTTTTTTTATACATACAAAGTAAGCTCTTTCGTGTCATCACAAAGACCTAAAAATATTTCCTTTGCACTTTTATGTCCTTGACAAAGCAATTCTTTATTTAGCCAGTTTTTATCAAGCCCAAGCCTTTTAAGATTTTCTTCTAAAATTCTACCATCCATAATAATTTCAGTATTGATTGTTTCAGGAGGTGGTACCAGGTTCATATCAGAAGGGTTAACAGGACGCTTAGTGGCTTTCGGTAAAACTGTCAATCTGCCGTTATATTCAAAAATTGCAGTGGAAATGTCGTTTATATTAAAATAACCCTCTTGTCTGCACATAACCATAAATTCGCTTAAATCTACTTTTGCTTTTTTGAGGTTCTTTCGGTAGATTTTACCATCCTTCATAAAAACTGTAGGAGTTCCGTTTATAAACTTCCTGGTTTTAGGGTATTTGCTCGTAATAAGGTTTAATAAAAAGGTTATAATTCCATAAAGCACCATTGCTATAAGGGGATATAAAGGGTCCTCCAATTCGGTGGCAAGCTCGGCTGCGATAGAACCTATTGTAATGCCCGTAATATAATCAAAAAAATCAAGCTGAGACATTTGCTTGTGACCCAAAATTTTTGCAATAATAAACAAAGCCACTGCCGATAAAACAGATGTTAAAATAACTTTTATAATCTCCATAATACACCTCTGGTTTTATTGTTTACCAAAGTAATATTATATTATTCTAAACTATACAATTTACTACATAGCAAAGAAAAGAAAACATATTGAAAATCACACTTAATTATGTTACAGTAAAGACAGTTAAAAAATTCTGTTGACCGTTTAAAATTTTTTGGAGGTTGCTATGAAATTTCGCATTATATCGTCTTTAGAAAAATGCTTTTTGGATGAGAAAATCGACTTAAAAAAAGAACTTTGCAAAGCATCTTTGTTTAAAAACGAGCGTTTTTCTTTTCAACTTGCTTATCAGACCAAACTTCCTACACATAACTATCTTCCCGTGCGATTGGAGATAAAAAGTCCTTTAAAGGAATATATTGAAGTTTATCGTGTGCAAAATCTTCCCTGTGAAATGCCTTTTTTCCATAATCAGTGGGATGATGACGTTCTTAGAACAGAATCAGGTCTTTACCCTGATGCTCTGATTCCCATGGATGATGACCGCATTTTAGTTTTTCATACACTACATGCGCTGTGGTTTGACGTTAAGGGTAGGGAAGAGCTTCCTGCAGGTGTTTATCCTGTAACCTTGCGTTTTGTTCCTTTAGAACAAACAACCAAGGCAGTAAAAGAGGGAGCAACGGTAGAAGAAGTTACAATAACACTTGAGGTAATAGATCCTGTTCTTCCTGCGCAAACAACCAAAGTAACTCACTGGTTGCATTGCGATTGCCTACAATCATATTATTATACCGAGCCTTTCGACGAACGTCATTGGCAGATAATCCAACGATTCATTAAAACCGCAGTAGAGCATGGAAGCAATATGATTTTTACTCCGCTCTTCACACCGGCATTAGATACCTTTGTGGGTGGAGAGCGTCCTACCACTCAGTTGGTTGGCGTAAAGAAAAAAGGAGAAAGCTATTCCTTTGATTTTTCTCTTTTAGAGCGTTGGGTGACCTTGTGTAATAAATTGGGCGTAAAATATTTTGAAATAAACCATCTGTTTACTCAGTGGGGAGCAAAGCATTGCCCAAAGATTATGGCAGAGGTAGATGGAGAAATGCGCCGAATTTTCGGTTGGGACAGCGAGGCGGCAGGACATGATTATCGCAATTTCCTGAATCAGTTTATACCTGCATTTCTTGATTTTATGAAATCTCTGAATGGTGCAGATGAACGTTGCTATTTTCACGTTTCAGATGAACCTCGTGAAGCACATTTGGAATATTATAAAGCGGCGCGAGAGGTACTTATGCCTTTAGTGGAAGGACATCCTGTTATGGACGCCTTGAGCCACGTGGAATTTTACGACAAAGGCGTAGTAGCTCTTCCGGTGCCTGAAAATTCTAAATTTCCTGATTTTTATCCACGAGATATTAAAGAGAGATGGGTTTACTATTGCAGTGATTTAAACGGAACAAACCGATTTTTCGCCATTCCTTCTTACAGAAACCGTATTTTAGGTGCGCTTATGTATAGGTTTGGAGTTAAGGGCTTTTTGCATTGGGGTTACAATTTCTACTATAACGAAAACTCCTTCCGTACCATAGACCCTTGGATTTGTACTGATGGCGAAGGCTTTGTGCCGTCAGGAGATGCATTTTTGGTTTATCCCGGTCGTGACGGAAGCTGCGTTCCCTCTATAAGACTTAAAGTTCAACATCATGCATTTCAGGACCAGAGAGCCTTGGAACTTTGCGAGGAACTTTGCGGCAGAGAGGTAACCCTTTCTATTTTAGAAGAGGGAATAGAACCGTTAGATTTCAGAAAATGCCCCAAAGACCCTGATTATATACCCACAATGCGTGAAAAAATTAACACAGCTATTCGCGAAAAACTTGCTGAAAAATTATAAATAAAATAGCAATTTTTACATAGACTAAAAATACGTTGACAAAAGCATTACCTTTTGCTATAATGTTTCACGGAGACTCGGCTTTTGTGGAAAGTCTGTCAGGGAGGATGCGTCACCGACTGAAAGCGTGTCTGAGATGAGTAGTAAGCTTGGGAACACTCCGCGGTAAAACATTAAACTTAATATTAAAAGTGGATGCGTATGCACATCAAAACGGGTGGCACCGCGGGTAAACTTTATGTTAGCTCGTCCCGAGGAATTTTAAAGATTCCTCGGGACTTTTTATTTTGCAATTTTTTAGGAGGTTTTATAATGTATAGAACGCTATTCTGTAACAATATAAGAGAAGAACACATCGGCTCAACCGTTTCTCTTGCAGGTTGGGTAGAAGTTGTTCGCGACCACGGCGGAGTTGTTTTCATAGACCTCAGAGATTATACAGGTATAACTCAGGTTGTTGTTTACAACGAAGAACTCATTAAAAACATAAATCGTGAAACAGTTATATCTGTAACAGGTACTGTTCGCAAGCGTGATGAGGAGACGGTTAACAGTAAAATAGATACAGGCCGAGTTGAGCTTGTTGCCGAAAGTTTGACTGTTTTGGGTAAAAGCCATAGTATGTTGCCTTTTGACGTTAAGGATTCTCGCAAGAGCAAGGATGAATTACGTCTTAAATACCGTTATCTTGATTTAAGAAATCCTAAGAATCATGAAAACCTTGTAATACGTTCTAAAATTATTCGTCATTTGCGTAACCTTATGGAAGAGAAAAACTTCCTTGATATGCAAACACCAATTCTTACGGCATCTTCTCCTGAAGGCGCGCGAGACTTTTTGGTGCCAAGCCGTAAACATCCCGGCAAGTTTTATGCACTTCCCCAGGCGCCTCAGCAGTTCAAGCAGCTCCTTATGGTATCAGGCTTTGATCGCTATTTCCAGATAGCGCCTTGCTTCAGAGACGAGGATGCACGTGCAGATCGTTCTCCGGGTGAGTTTTATCAGTTGGACTTTGAAATGGCATTTGCCACTCAGGACGAGGTTCTTGAGGTCTGTGAGGACGTAATTTATGATACCTTTAAGACCTTCTCTGATAAAAAAGTAACCGAAAAGCCTTTCAGAAGAATTACTTATGCAGAGTCTATGATGAAATACGGCTCTGATAAGCCTGACCTTAGAAACCCACTTATTATATGTGATCTTACCGATTTCTTTGCAGAGGTTAATTTCCCTGCGTTTAAAGGCAAACCTGTTCGTGGTATTGTTGCAGACTGTAAGGGAAAATCCAACAAATTCTTTGAGGATTCTCTAAAATTTGCTACAAGTTCAGAAGTAGGCCTCGGCGGTCTTGGTTATATAACTCTTAAAGAGGGCGCATTTATAGGACCTATTGCCAAATTCCTCACAGATGCTAAAAAGGCAGAAATTGTGGAACTTACAGGGGTTAAAGAAGGGGAGACACTCTTCTTCATTTGCGACGATAAGAAAAACGACGTTGAGAAAAAAGCAGGACATATCCGTACCTGGCTTGCACGCAAGGAACAACTTGACCTTATTAAAGACGACGCCTTTGAATTCTGCTTTATCGTAGATTTCCCAATGTTTGAAATAGACGAGGAAACAGGGGACACTATCTTTACCCACAATCCATTCTCAATGCCACAGGGCGGAATGGATGCTCTTAACGGCCCTGACTCAACACATGTTCTGGCCTACCAGTACGACCTTGTATGTAATGGTATTGAATTGGCTTCAGGTGCAGTTAGAAACCACGATATTGATATTATGAAGAGAGCATTTGAAATCGCAGGCTACACCGAGGCAGAGCTTAAATCTCGTTTTAATGCTCTTTATACCGCCTTCCAGTATGGCGCTCCACCTCACGCAGGTATGGCACCGGGTGTTGACCGAATGGTAATGCTGCTTACCGACGAAGAAAAAATACTTGACGTAATCGCATTTCCTCTCAATGGTAATGCTCAGGACCTTCTTCTTGGTGCTCCGAGCGAGGTTACAAATCAGCAGCTTGAAGATGTTCATCTTCTTGGCAACAACAGTGCTCTTGCAACTCGCGTAGCTTCCACAGGCGGCGCCAAAAGACAGGGAGATAAACGAGCTACTTTCTCTAATGCGCAACAGCTAAATCAACTATCATTAAGTGAAGATGAAGAAGCAGTAATGCAGAATATAATGAAAGAAATGAAGGCTTCGGAAGAAACTCTCAAGAATGTTGATACAACCGAAACAGAAGAAATGATTTACGTTATGCCTATGACCAACGTATTGCGTGAAGATGAGCGCAAACAGAATTTCTCAAGAGAAAGTCTGCTCGAAGGCGCTCCTGAGCGTAGTGACGATAGTTGGCAGGTACCCCGTTTAGTAAAGTGAGGTAGATAAAATGAAATATTATGCTACTAAAATAAATGATAAAGGCAATATTGCCGTAGACGATATCATTCTTGTGAAAGATATTTCGTGTACAGCAGGCTCACGCATTTTGGAGGGCTTTAAGCCACTCTTCTCTGCGGAGGCAGTAACACGTCTTGAAGATAAAGGTTATGTGATTTCAGGTAAAGCTCACGTTGGAGAGTTTGGCCTTGACCTTTGCGGCGAGTTTTCTTACTACTCAGAAAAAGAGGACACTCTTAAAGGCGCATCTGCTGAGTTGGTTAAGAATAGTGAGGTTAAAGCGGCTTTAGGTGTTGATATGAACGGCGCTCCTCGTAGAGCTGCCGCACTCTCAAAGGTTTGCTTTTTAAAGCCAACTTATGGTACAGTTTCTCGTTATGGCGTGGTTTCAACTGCTGCTTCAGGTGAACAATTAGGCGTTTATGCAAAAGATGTAGAAACTGTAAAAGAAGTAATGGAGACAATCGCAGGGTATGACCAAAAAGATGGAACAAGTCTCAAGGACAAAACCTATGATTATACTTGCAATGCAGATGTAAAGGCTAAAAAAGTTTGTATTGTTAAAGAACTTCTGGAAAAGGCTGACGAAAAAACTAAGGCTACCGTCTTGGAGTTCGCAGAAAAACTAAAAGCAAACGGCGTTGCTATAGAAGAAATTTCTCTTGATTTCTTTGACGTTGCTAATACCACTTGGCAGATACTTTACACCGCAGAAACCTGTAACAACGTTTCTCGTTATGACGGAGTAAAATATGGTTTCAGAGCCGAGAATTATAAGAATATAGACGAACTTTATGTAAATTCCAGAACCGAAGGCTTTAATTTCCTTACAAAAGCAGTCGTTCTTTACGGCAGTGACGTTCTTTCCAAAAATCGCTATGAAGACTGTTACGGCAAAGCACTTAAGGTGCGCCGAGTTGTTGCAGAGAAAATGGCAGAAATTTACAAAACCTACGATGCAGTTCTTACTCCTGTTTGTAGTAAAGCTGAATTTGAGGCATATAGCATAAACGATGCCTTTACAAAGGTGTTTGGTGAAGGTGTGTTTACTGCAGTTTCTAACCTTGTAGGAACTCCTGCACTTGTTTGCAACGGTGTTCAGCTTATGGGTAACCACTTTAGCGAAAGCACACTTTTAAGTCTTGCAGGCGCGGCAGAAAGGATGGGTGAATAATATGAACTATGAAGTTGTTATAGGCCTTGAAACTCACGTAGAACTAAGTACAGAATCTAAAATTTTCTGTTCTTGCGGAGGCCATTCTTCTCCAAAAGAGGCTAACGACTGTGTTTGCCCTGCTTGTAGCGGTATGCCGGGTATGCTTCCTGTTATGAATAAGCGTGTTATCGAACTTGCAGTTACCGCAGGTCTTATGCTTAATTGCGAAATCAGCCGTTATACAACTTTTGATAAAAAGAATTATTATTATCCTGACCTTCCTTGTGCTTATCAGATTACTCAGCTTAATCATCCTATTTGTACCAACGGCGTGGTAACCCTTAAAACTTCTCAGGGCAACCGTGACGTTCGTATCAAACAAATCCATATGGAAGAGGATGCAGGTAAATTAGTTCATGAGGGTAAATTCTCTTATGTAGACTTCAACCGTACAAGTGTACCCCTTATCGAAATTGTAACTCAACCTGATTTTCGCAGCGCAGAAGAGGTTGTAACCTACCTTAACAAACTTAAATCAATGTTCCGTTCAGGCGGCATTTCAGAATGTGAAGAGGGTGCAATGCGTTGCGACGTAAACATTTCTGTTCGCCAAGAGGGTAGCGATAAATTTGGTGTACGTACCGAAATCAAAAATATGAGCTCCTTTGAAGCAATTGAGCGCGCAATTAAGTATGAAGCACAACGCCATATGGATGCCCTTGAATTTGGCACAGAAGAGCTTGTTCAGGAAACAAGACGATTTGATGACGTAAGCGGTAAAACCTTTGCAATGCGCAATAAGGAAACCGAAGCAGATTATCGTTATTTCCCTGATGCAAACCTTATGCCAATTGTTATAGATGACGAGTGGTTGGAGCAAATTAAGTCTGCAAAGCCTGTAGAGGTAGACGAAAAAGCACAGTATTATAGAGATGAGGGTATTTCCGAAACCGAGATAGAAATGCTTATTTCCAACCATAAATTAAGCAAATTGCTTGATGACGTTGTAGCTCTTGGATGTAATGCAAAAGATACCGCCGTTTGGATTCTTACCGATTGCGCAGGTGTCCTTAGAAAAGACGGAAAAACTCTTGACGAGCTAAATGTTACCGAAAACCAACTTGCCGCAATTATTAAGATGGTAAATTCAGGTGATATTAACCGTAACGCAGGTAAAAAGATTCTTATCGCAGTTGTTGAAAAAGGCGTTGACCCCATAGCGTACTGCAAAGAAATGGGTCTTGACCGCAAGGTAGATTCTTCTGCAATCGAGGCTATAATTGATAATGTAATTGCTGAAAACACTCAGGCAGTAGAGGACTTCAAAAACGGCAAAGTAAAGGCAAAACAAGCCTTGTTCGGAGCTTGTATGAAGGAACTCAAAGGCGCAGGCGACGTAAACCTTATCAGAGAACTGTTAGATAATAAATTAAACAATCTTTAAAATTAGAAAATCCGCGCCTTTGCTCTTATTTCCACACAATGTATAATTAAGTATATAAAACTTATCCCCTCAGAAAAGCTGAGGGGATTTTTCTTTTCAAAGTCCATATTTCAGGATACTGCAGATGATATTATATAGATAGAGAAGGGAAAAGGAGGAAGACGCTATGTGGTTTTTTTGCACTACCTATCTTTTGGGCAGTTATGTGCTTAATATGTGAATTACTTTAAACTGTTTTAAAAGGAGAACTTTATTATGATGATATGCCCTGAAACCTTTTACGAAGAACGCTTAAAAGTAAAATCAGAAAAAGAAATTACGAAAGTTATTCGCAGTCTAAAGTGGGAAATCGGAAGACTCAAAAATATTGTTGAGCACCCCGATTATAAAACAAGAGAAGTTGCAATGCACCCAAGGCAAGGTGTTGTAGTTTCGTATATACCAAAAGTTTTACCGGCATAAGAAAAAAGAGCAGTTAAAACCTGCTCCAAACACTAATGTGCATAAAAAAGAATGTTCATAACGGTTAAGTCCGTTATGAACATTGGGCATGGTGCGAGGTGACAGGACTCGACCGTCTGCTTCGCATACTACCCGCTTGTCGACCCAAGGCTGCGCCTTCGGTACCCGACTACACGCTCTTTGCTAAAAACAGTCCACAGGACTGTTTTTTACGCTACAGACCTTCTCAGGTTCGAGTCCTATATTAACAAAAAATTAAGAAGGAACTAACCTAACGGCTAATTCCTTCTTAATTTGGTCGGAGTAGCGTTATAGTAATCAAGCATAAACCCGCATAAACACTAGGTTTTTCGCAGCCATAAACAGTACATATCCCTTGATTACTATTCAGTTTAGTATTTATGGGGTGTTCATAACCAACCCCACAGAGAGAAACTTTTATTTGAACAATCCAACTATTTGGAATACACTTCCTATTATTTGTATCGTACTTCCAATCAAGATATATCGCAATGCACTACAAGCCTTGCTTTTTTCCTTTTTGGCTTGTTCTCCTCTTTCGTATATTTCTTTCCAAGTTCCAGCCTTCTTTAAGTCAATGTTGATAACATTCCATAAACTTAAGTAAGTGCCGCCAAAAGCAAGACTTATACCAATTATCACCAATACAATACCACTTATTGACCACCACATTTTAATATCTCCCGTTTTTTGTTTTTCTACAAATAGGGCAACCACTTCCGGCATTTCTATGACTTATTCGTGTCTGCCATTCGTGTCCTCTTTGGCACTTCCACCATACTTTTTTATCACTATTAGGTTTTACATCTATAGGGGTTAATCCGATGTTTTTTTCATAGTTCCATTCTTTTGCCAAAGTGGGATTAACTGTTTGCAAATCGTTTTCTCCTTTAATGACGAGTCTGCCAGAACAATATGGACATTCACAACCACTATTTCTACTAGTTATTGTAGCTTGCCATTCATGTCCTCTTTGGCACTTCCACCACACTTTTTTGCCACTATTAGGTGATACCTCTGCAGGTGTTAAACCATTATTTTTTTCGTAATTCCATTCTTTCGCTAAAGCTGGATTAACCGTTTGTAAATCATTATAACCTTTCAGTATTTTTTTGTTTGAGCAAATAGGACAGTCACATCCAGCATTCCTGCTATTTATTGTTGCTTGCCACTCCTACCCCTTGCTACACTTCCACCATACTTGTTTATTGCTATTAGGTTTCACATCTATAGGAGTTAATCCGTTATTCTTTTCAAAATTCCATTCTTTTGCCAATGTTGGATTAACTGTTTGTAAATCATTTTCGTCTTTAACAGCATAGCGCCCTGAGCAATACGGGCAGCCTTTTCCTTTGTTTCTATTATCTATTGTAGCTTGCCATTCATGTCCTCTTTGGCATTTCCACCACACCCTTTTACCGCTATTAGGTAATACCTCTTTAGGTGTTAAACCATTGTTTTTTTCATAATTCCATTCTTTTGCTAAAACTGGATTAAGCGTTTGTAAATCATTATAGCCCGTTAATACTTTGTTTCCCGAGCAATATGGACAACCTCTTCCGTTATTTCTACTATCTATCGTTGCTTGCCACTCGTGCCCCTTGCTACACTTCCACCAGACTTTTTTTCCGCTATTCGTAGCAACATATTCCGGCCTTAAGTTCCCATTCTTTATATAATCCCATTCTTTTGTAAGTTCTGGATTAGAAAGCATAAGTGAATATTCTTTCTCTGTGTGTTCTCGCAAATTTTCTATGGCTACAATGTCTCTTTCAAGGTTAACATCAACGTACATTCTAGTTATGTCGAATAAAACTTTTTGAAGCATTTGCGACAAATCTCGTTGTCCTTTTTGGACAACATAATCTATCGAACTGTCATTTAATGGAGGCAAACCTTCTCTTATTCGATAGAGTATAATTCCGTCTTTTTGGCATTTGAGGTTTTTCTCTAAGTCTTTTTTTGTTTTGTTCTTATGCCAAAGATAACCATCATATTCAATGGCAGTCTTTCTTGACGGAATGTAAATATCCAATTCGTAGCCGTGTTCTTTATACGAATGAATTACATCTAATCCATATTTTGTGAGATAATACTCAATAGCATATTCAGGAAAAGAAGTTTTTCTTTCGGAATTACAAATTGGACAACCAACGCCTTTGTTTCTATTATTTATTGTTGCTTGCCATTCGTGTCCTTTATTACACCGCCACCATACTTTTTTATTGCTATTAGGTAAAACATCTGTAGGTGTCAATCCGTTATTCTTTTCAAAATTCCATTCTTTTGCTAAGGATGGGTTTGCAGTTTGTAAATCGTTATAGCCTATTAATACAAATCTACTGGAACAATAGGGGCATCCATTACCTTTGTTTCTATTTTTTATTGTTGCCTGCCATTC
>JAZNBQ010000055.1:0-3061 GCA_045587065.1 Acutalibacteraceae bacterium
TCCGAAGGAAATACCACAATTGTCAATTGTCCATTGTACATTATCCATTCTTATGCGGCAGCATCCAGCATGTTCTCAACGAATATACCATACCCCATAGTAGGGTCGTCGACGAGTACGTGGGTTACGGCGCCAATTAGCTTACCATTCTGGATAATGGGACTGCCAGACATTCCCTGTACTATACCTCCTGTTTTTTCTAACAGGTTTTGGTCGGTTACTGTAACTACAAGATTTTGAGTATCGTCAGACTTTCTGACTTTAATTTTACAGGAATAATATTGAGGTTGCCCATGGGTGATGGTTGTATAAATAAAAGCGTCGCCATCTTTAATCTCCTGCTTTGATGCAATTTCTATAAGTTGGTTAGAATCTATTTGCGTTTTAGGAGTACCATAAACTCCTTGTTCGGTATTTTGGTCCAGTGTGGCTAAGGATTTGTTTGTAAACTTACCCACAAGTTCTCCCGGAGCACCGCTTGCGCCTTTTTTTACCGACACTATTTCTGCCGAAACAAGCTCACCGGTATTTATAGTTAAAAGGGTGCCTGTATCGTTGTCGCAAATGCCGTGTCCAAGACCTGATATCGTGTTTTTTGTGGGACTATAAAAGGTTAGAGTTCCTATTCCTGCCGAAGAATCCTTTACCCATATACCTGCTCTGTAGACACCTGATTTCTTGGATTTCACAGGCTTTATATAAACTGTTTTTCTGGTGTTTTTGCTTACTATCTCTGCTGCTATGGGACTGCCATTGGAATTTTTTATAATGGAAGCTACGTCTTCATTTGTATAAACGTGTATGCCGTTCAGGGAAACTATAAAATCTCCTTTTTTTATTCCTGCTTCTTTAGCAGGATTTACTTCTCCCTCTTCCCCATCTACACTGCCAAAATCTACTACCAAAACTCCATCGGTATAAATCTTTATTCCAAAAGGTGTACCCAAAAGCACAACCTGGTCTTTTTTTACAACCTTGACTCTTGTTTGTCCTGCAGGTATTATGCCAAAAATGTTAAGATTTACTTTGTTATCTTTGTACTGAGTTGCGGAGGCTTCAACGGGTATTAAGCTTGTTATTTTTAAAGTTTCCCCTTCTCCTATTTTATAACTTTCTTCGATATTTCTGTCTACGTATATAATTGCCGAAAATATTGAAATAGAAATAATGGAAAATATTATAAAAACCGACTTTACTATTCCTTTTACTGCTTTCGTTGTTTTCACTCTCCTTACAAATTAATTAAATACAATATTAATTTGCACTGAAAAGTAAAAACTTATTAAAGAAAAAATTTTACTTAAATCTGAAATTTGTAAATTTTACTAAAATTGTTTCGCTTCCGATTACCTCGATTTCCGACCAAGGTATTACAAGATCGTCTTCTCGGCCCAATATTCCAAAGGCTTTTTGTTTACCATAAATTACAATAGCCGACAGTTTTCCGCTATTGGTATCAAGTTCCACGTCTCCTACAACTCCTAAGACAGTTCCGTCGTTTACACTTACCACCTGTCGTTCTCTCAGTTCTGCTATTCGTTCTGTCATAAAGTTCACTCCTTTTATACTATAAAATGTATGACCGATTTTTTTGTAATAGTATACAAACAAGTTCTACTGATTGTAGATAAAACTCATTCTGTTGCCATATATGTTCCAATACATTCCAAAAAGCGTAGGTTTACTATTTTTTTAAAAAAGTTTATAATGTATTTAAAGGAGTTGTTTTTATGAATGTTAAAAACATTGGAAAAAATATCGCAACTTTAAGAAAAAAACACGGCATGACCCAGGCAGCTTTGGCAGCAGAACTGAAAATCAGCAACAAGACCGTTAGCAAATGGGAAAGCGGACAAGGATATCCTGAAATTTCTCAGCTTCCTTCCCTTGCTCAGTTTTTTAACGTTAGCATTGACTCCTTAATGACTGACAAGCCTAACGGAATTGCTATTGTTGGTAATATTTTAACCGACGTTGTAAAAATGGTTGACTGCTACCCTGAGAAAGGTATGCTTGCCAACATTGGCGAAATGTCTGTTTGCGTTGGTGGTTGTGTTCCTAACACTGCTATTGACATTGCTAAAATTGACCGCACAGTTGCTCTTACTGCTATTGGTAAAGTTGGCGACGATGATAACGGCCGCTTTGTTGTTTCCAAGATGGTGGAAAACGGAATAAACTGTGACAAGGTTATTGTTTCTAACACAAAGCCTACCAGTTCATCTGACGTTATCAGTTCCCCTGACGGAGAGCGAACCTTCTTCCACTGCCGTGGCGCTAATGCAGAGTTCTCCCCTGAGGACATTGATTTAGATGCACTTAGTTGTTCAATTCTTCACATTGGTTACATACTTCTTCTTGATATTTTTGATAGAGAAGATAGCGAATATGGCACTGTGATGGCTCGTTTCCTACACGACGTTCAGAAAAAGGGAATTAAAACCTCTATTGACGTGGTTAGTGACTCCACAGGCGAATATAAAAAGAAGATTATTCCTGCTCTTAAATACTGCGACTACGTTGTAGTAAACGAAATTGAAAGCAGTATTATTTCCGGCCTTGACCCATACATCAAGGACAAGAAACCAAACCTTAAAAACATTAAGAAAACTATGGAAATTATGGCAGATTACGGTGTTTCTGAAAAGATTATTATTCACTGTAAACAGGCAGGTTTCTGCTACGACGTTAAAACCAAGGAGTTTGTTGCAGTAGGTTCTGTTGATATGCCAAGAGAAATGTTTAAAGGAAGCGTTGGCGCAGGTGACGCCTTCTGTGCAGGAAGCCTTTACGGAATTTACAACGGATTTTCTAACAAGGAAATTCTTGAGTTTGCCGCAGGCGCTGCAGTTTGCAACCTTCTTTCTGAAAATTCTATTGACGGAATGCTTAGCAAATCTGAAATTTATAAAGTTGCCGAAAAATACGGCTATATGGACATATAAGCAAACACGAATAATCCGAACCTGATTTTAAAGGCTCAATTTTCGTCTTTGCATTGTTAAAATACTCGTTAATCCGTCAGGATTAACTGCGTTTTGTGCCTCGCACAGCCAAAAAT
>JAZNBQ010000056.1:0-3469 GCA_045587065.1 Acutalibacteraceae bacterium
TATTTTCGCATTTCATTTTAAACACCTCAAAGCAAATTATATAAAAGTATAACATTATTTTCGTGTTTACGCAAGTGCGTATACGCAAAAATGTAAAAACGCATACAATATCTTTGAGGTGAAGCAAATGAGCGTTAAAGACGTTGTTGCCCAAAGATTCAAAGAATTATGCAAAGAGAGAAATATCAAAATAAACGAATTAGCAAATATATCTGGTGTTACACCGTCCACCGCCTATAGTATGATGGACGAAAGCAGACGCGATATATCTATAACTACTATTAAGAAATTCTGCGATGGCTTAGAAATAACTTTAGGAGAATTCTTTTCTACACCTGCGTTTGATAATTTGGAACAAGAAATCCGGTAGGTAAAAACAAGTTGCAAAAGCGAGGCGGAACTACCTCGCTTTTATAGTTGTAACGCATAGGAATAATTTACATTTTTCATTTTGTATGATATAATGATAAAAATCAGTGTTACAGGGGGAA
Source organism: Acutalibacteraceae bacterium (assembly GCA_045587065.1). Taxonomy (GTDB): domain Bacteria; phylum Bacillota; class Clostridia; order Oscillospirales; family Acutalibacteraceae; genus SFWF01. The sequence continues at coordinate 492 of JAZNBQ010000056.1, forward strand.
ATATAGTGAGTAAAGTAACAAATGAACCTAAATACAAAAACGGTCTTTTACAGGCAATCCGCGCACAGTTGGAGCACAGAGCGTTTTGGCTGCATCTACTTTGTGATGAGGCGCAAAAAAGAGGGCTTGACCCTAAGGATTTCGGTAGCGCAGCAATTAAGAGATGCGGACTCTCCCAAGGCGCCGACCTGGTAAAGAAGGGAAACACAGACAGTCTTAAGGGACTAAAAAAGACATTGTTTACCAAAGCCGCTCAGTTAGTTTTTGAGATGGACGTGCTTGAATCTACCGACGATAAACTTTCTATAGATTTCCATTATTGTCCACTTGTAAAAGCCTGGCAAAAGGCAGGATGCAGTGATGAGGAAATTGCTATGCTTTGCGATATTGCCATGTGTGGTGACCACGGTATCGGCGAGTGCTACGGCAGTATTTTAGAGCTTCCAAAATGCATTGCAAAAGGGGACGACGTATGCTCTCTCCGCTATAGCAAGAAAAAGGCATAAATCAGAGCAAATACATAAAAAGCAAGGTTTTTCACCTTGCTTTTTTTATGTGCTAAAGAGAGTTTACAATTTAAATTTAATATGCTATAATTTTCCTATAAACGATTCGAGGTAGGAAATATGCAGATGCAAGCAGAATCTTATTTTTGGAAGAAAAAAGAATTCATATCTTTTTTATTAAGCGTTCTGGTTTTTTTCATTCATTTTTACTTTGCAAGTGAAAGCGCAGACGGCAGCTTTATATCTCTTCTTAATCATAAAACGTCGTACTTTTTTTCGCGTTCCATTACACAGTTCGCAGTTCCAATGTTCTTTATGCTTTCTGCAATAGCCTTTTTTAGAGAATATGACAACAGTAAATACTTAAGAAAAATAAAGTCAAGAATCTTTACGCTTATCATACCATATTTGCTATGGAACACGGTGTGGATGATTTGGGAAATTCTTTGTTCGTACTCTTTCCTTTCCAGGTTTTCTGCTTCAACCGAAGCTGTTCCTTTAACCTTTACTAACCTGTTAAAAGGAGTTTTCTTCTACGGCTACAACGGACCGTTTTGGTTTATGTTTAATCTAATTATATTTTCCTTTGCGGCGCCTGTCGTTTTTTTGATTATTAAAAACAAGTACGTTGCGATAACTTCTATTGTAGTGTTATCTGTTTTATCCTTGTTTGGTATACATATACCTATCTCGTTTTTTTACGACCCCAACTCTATTATTTTTTATCTTATTGGTGCAACAATAGGTTATCATTATTTCGATTTTATTTGTAAAAAATCTACCAAGAAAACGCAAATTATATCTGGAGCATTCCTTCTGGCATATATTCTGGTTAAGACCATTGTGCCCCAAAGACTACACGTGGAAAATTACTTGGCAAAGGCGGTTGTGCTTAGCCTTTGTGCTTTGGCATTGTGGAACATAACCGACGCTTTTGCCTCAAAGCTAAAATCAAGGCCTTTGTATCGTCGTTCTTTTGCCGTTTATGCTATGCATCTGAATTTAGCTTTAATTGTTCTTAAAGTAATTAATATCGTGCTTCCCCAGAGGCAGTGGTTGGAAATTCCTAAATTTGCAATTATGGTTTGCACCACCCTTATAATTATTAATTATCTATGTGCATTACTTGAAAAATTTGCTCCTAAAATATATGGATTATTTATGGGCAAAGGCATTAAAAGAACTTAACAAGTAAAAACCGAGGTGGATTTCACCTCGGTTTTATTTATTATGAGAAAATGTTTATTAGCTCATGAGTTTTGCTGCAACTGTCAGAACAACCAGAAAAGCAACGTTTGCAGCCGCGAAAATGCCAAGATATTTTTTTGTTTTATCAGGGTATAAAATTTTAAACTCATTAAAGGTAATAAGACTTGCAAGAGAAGCAATTAACGTTCCTGTTCCACCGATGTTTACACCTAAAAGTAAGGCGGGGTAGTCGGTTGTAAATCTGGAAAGTAATATGGCGGAAGGTACGTTACTTATAAACTGACAGGAAAGCACAGAAACAATTAAAGTGTCTTTCTGGAGCAAAGAGGATATAAGAGAATTTACGACATCCAGTCTAGCCAGGTTCCCTGCGAAAATAAAGAAGAAGAAAAAGGTGCCAAGGAGAGAGTAATCTACCATTTTAAGACTTTCTTTATCTACAAAGAAAAGAACTAAAGGTATGATGATAAGGCCCACCATAAAAGGAATTGTTCTGAAAATTATTAAAATAGAAAGCAAAAACAATATACCGTAAAGGACTGCTTTTTTAAGGTTGAGTTTTACGCCCAAATCCTCAGAAAGAGAAAACTTTATAGGCTTTACAGGAACACAGGCAAGGACTAAAAGCAAAACGGCAAGTAAAAACGAGGGGAACATTATGCTGCAAAATTTTCCTGTGGGAATATTAAAATAAGAATATAGATAGAGGTTTTGAGGATTTCCAAAGGGAGTAAGCATTCCTCCAAGATTGGCCGATATGTTTTGCAGCACAAAAAGGTATGCCATATATTGTTCTTTCTTTATAACCGAAAGGGCAAAAAGGTTATAAGTGCCATATCGTTGGCTATAATCATAGAACCTATAAAAGTAATAACAATAAGAAGCAAAAACAAGGAGCGAAGATTACCTGCAAGGTTTACAAGTTTTCGTGCCAGAATGGTAAAGAACATAATGTTCCTTAAAGCGCAAACTACTGCCAGGGTTATAAAGAGGCAGGAAAGCGTTTTCCAGTCAAAATATGTAAGGTAGGTTTTGTCCGGCGGCACTAAGAAACAGGTAACCAAGGCTGCAAATGCCGCAATTAAAAAGACTAAATTTTTCTTTATAAATCTTAATGTTTTCAAATTATCACCAAATAGATACGAATTTACAAAGTATATTATAAATATTTTATATACTAAAAACAAGTCTTTTTAAAGACTATAAAACAGGCTTTATTTTTGAGTTTTCTTTTGCGGCAGTAATGTAATTTTTAGGGGACAG
>JAZNBQ010000057.1:0-12861 GCA_045587065.1 Acutalibacteraceae bacterium
TTTTTTAAGAGATAAATCTTGTTCTGCAATCTTTTTAGCAGTGTAAAACAGAACGTCGGTTGAAGTAAAATGCTCACACATGGCAGGTATAACACCCCAAGAAAGAGCTAACTTCCTCCAGGTACGCTCGTTTGTGGTAAGCCCCAAAATAGGCACAGGCGGGCGAAAACGTGATACCATTCTTGCAGTTTTACCTGAAAGGGAACAAGCAACGATGGCATTTGCGTTAAGGTCTATGGCCATTCCACAGGTAGAGTGAGAAATTGCGTCTACCGAGTTTCTAATTTCAAAAGCGGCATTGTGAAAACGCTTGTTGTAATGAATGTTGTTTTCGGTGGTTTCGGCAATTTCCGCCATAGCCTTAACCGATTCTATAGGGTATTTTCCTGCGGCAGTTTCTCCCGAAAGCATAATTGCACTTGTTCCATCGTAAACGGCATTTGCAACGTCAGAAATTTCTGCTCTGGTAGGACGAGGACTTTTAATCATAGATTCAAGCATCTCGGTGGCGGTAATAACTCTTTTGCCAAGTAAGCGGCATTTAGTAATAAGCTTTTTCTGAATAGCAGGAAGCATTTTAAATGGAATCTCAACGCCCATATCTCCTCGAGCTATCATAATACCGTCACAGGCCTCGCAAATTTCTTCAATGTTATCAAAGCCTGACTGATTTTCAATTTTAGCAATAAGTTCGGTGTTTTCAGCATTTAGCTCTGTAAGATAATTTTGGACGTCAATAAGGTCTTGCTTTTTTGAAACAAAGGAACAGGCAATGTAATCCACTTCGTTTTTAATACCAAAAGCAATATCCTTTTTGTCCTGAAGGGAAAGATATTCCTGCTTCATTACCTTTCCGGGAAAACTCATGCTCTTTCGGTCGGTAAGCTCTCCTCCGATAATGGTGGTGCAGTAAATATTCGTGTCGTCTGTACTTACAACCTCAAAGGTCAAAAGACCGTTGTTAAGAAGAATTGTATCACCCACTGAAAGCTCAGAAGGCAAATTTTTGTAGCTTACCGAAACCTTAGTTTCATCACCAATAATATCTTCGGTTGTAAAGGTAAAACTGTCTCCGTCATTAAGGAGAATTTTTTGGTTTTTAAAGGTTTTAATTCGATATTCCGGACCTTTGGTGTCAAGCATAATGGCAATTGGCATTTTAAGGTCGGAACGAACTTTTTTTATAAGGTCTATTCTTCTCTGATGGTCCTGGTGGGTTCCGTGAGAAAAATTAAGTCTTGCTACGTTCATACCGGCTTTACATAGACCTGTTAATATTTCTTCGGTCTCACTTGCAGGACCGATGGTACAAACTATTTTTGTTTTGCGCATAATAAGTCTCCAAGTTTTAAGGTGTTAGTATTATTATTTGATAATATCTGTACCCATATACTTTCGGAGAGCTTCAGGTACTGTAACGGAACCGTCAGCGTTTTGATAGTTTTCTAAAATAGCGGCAACAGTTCTTCCTACTGCAACGCCTGAGCCGTTAAGAGTATGAACGAACTGAGCCTTATCTTTAGCAGAATTCTTAAATCTGATAGAGCCTCTTCTTGCCTGATAATCTTCAAAGTTTGAGCATGAAGAAATCTCAACGTATCTGTTGTAAGAAGGCATCCAAACCTCAATGTCATAGGTTTTAGAAGAAGAAAATCCAAGGTCGCCACTGCACAAGCAAACAACTCTGTAAGGAAGACCAAGACCTGCTAAAACTCTTTCGGCATCATTTGTTAGTTTTTCAAGTTCTTCGTAAGAATTTTCAGGATTTGCAAATTTAACAAGCTCAACCTTGTTAAACTGGTGCTGACGAATAAGGCCTCTTGTATCACGACCTGCGCTACCTGCTTCTGCTCTGAAACAAGCTGAATAAGCACAGTATTTTATAGGAAGCTGTGCGCCGTCCAGAATTTCATCGCGGTGCATATTGGTAACAGGAACCTCTGCGGTAGGAATAAGGAAATATTCTCCATTTGAAAGTTTGAAGGCATCTTCCTCAAACTTTGGCAACTGACCTGTTGCAGTCATAGATGCGCGGTTCGCCATGAAAGGTGGAAGAATTTCGGTATAACCATACTCGGTATGGGTATCCAGGAAATAACTGATTATAGCACGTTCGAGTCTTGCACCAAGACCTCTGTAGAAATGGAAACGAGCGCCTGTAACCTTAGCGGCAGTTTCAGGGTCTAAAATGCCAAGATTTGCACCAATGTCCCAATGAGCCTTTGGTTCAAAATCAAAAGCAGTGGGCTCTAAATGACGACGAATTTCAGGATTGCAACTATCATCTGTGCCTACAGGAACGCTTTCGTGAGGAATATTGGGTATGCAAAGCAAAAGCTCTTTTTGTTTTGCTTCCAGTTCGCTAAGTTTTGCGTCATCTTCCTTAATTTTCTCAGAAAGAACCTTCATTTCTGCAAATATTGCAGAAACGTCCTTGCCTTCCTTTTTGTACTGAGGAATTTTCTTGGAAGCGGCATTTTGCTCTGCCTTTAAGGCTTCTACTGCGGCAATTATTTCACGGCGTTTGCCGTCGATTTCTAAAAGCTCGTCTATCTGAGTGTCAAGATTGCCGTTTCGGTTTTTTACCGCCTGCTTAACTCTTTCAGGGTCGGTTCGTACTGTTTTAATGTCTAACATAATATTTATTCTCCTTTAACAAGACGGTGAGCAAAATCTTTAAGTTCCTCATCGCTATAAAATTCCAATGTAATAGTGCCTTTGTTTTTACCTGTAGGTGAAATTTTAACCTTTCTCTTAAGCTCTTCTTTTAGAGAAAGCTCTACCTCGGTATAAAAATTGTTTTTTTGTTGTACAGGCTTTTTAGAAGCGCTGCCTTTAAAAGATTTTATCATAGCTTCAAGTTCTCTTACAGAAGCGCCGCTTAACGCTGCTTTAAAGAGGGCTTTTCTAAGTTCACTGTTTTTTTCGGCAGAAAGGAGCACCTTTGCGTGACCTTGAGAAATACTGCCTTTTTTAAGTGCTTCGGTTTCTTCAGGACTCAAATCCAAAAGTCGTAACACGTTGGCAACAGAGGAACGAGATTTGCCCATTGCCGAAGCAACCGCTTCCTGAGTAAGACCGTAGGAAACCATAAGTGAACGATAACCCAAGGCTTCTTCTATAGGATTCAAATCTTCACGCTGAAGATTTTCTATAAGAGCAACCTCTTTAACCTCACGCTCTTCCATATCTCTTATAATAACAGGAACAGTGCGAAGCTCAGCCATATTACAAGCGCGCCAACGACGTTCTCCTGCAATAATTTCATAGCCGCCGCCTGTTTTTGTGCGGACTATTATAGGCTGTAAAAGACCATGCTTTTTGATAGATTCTGAAAGTTCAATTAAAGCATCGTTATCAAAAGCTTTACGAGGCTGGTCGCGGTTAGGCTCAATTTCCGAGAGCATAACCTCTGTGACGGTTCTTTCTTCTTTGTTTTCTCCAAAGAGGGAGTCAAGACCTCTTCCCAGGCCACCTTTTTTAGTTGCCACTATTATTACCTCCTGTTCCTTTTAATAAATTCTTTTGCCAAAGTATCATAAGCAATAGCACCCTTGTTTCTAGGGTCGTAATACTGAATTGGCATACCATAGCTTGGAGCCTCTGAAAGTCTTACTGCGCGAGGAATTGCAGTGGAAAAAAGTTCTTTTGCAAAGAACTTTTTAACCTCAGAAACAACCTGTTGAGTAAGGTTAAGTCTGCCGTCAAACATTGTAAGCAAAATGCCTTCCAGCTCTAAGTTAGGGTTATAAAGCCGCTTTACTTGTCTTACCGACGCCATTAACTGTGATAGCCCTTCAAGTGCAAAATATTCGCACTGAATGGGAACAAGAACAGTATCGGATGCGCAAAGTGAGTTTATTGTAATGAGTCCCAGGGAAGGGGGACAGTCGATGAAAATAAAATCATAATTATCTCTTATTTCAGCAAGGGCGTTTTTAAGCTGAGACTCTCGGTTTTCAATAGAAATCAGTTCAACCTCTGCTCCTGCTAAATCCATATTGCAGGGAATAACGTCTACGTTTTTAAATTCACTTTTTATTATTGCAGAGGGAGCTTTGTTTTTGCCAATAAGCAAATCATAAACCGAGGCATAAAGGCCCTGCTTTTTTATACCGTATGCACTTGTGGTATTTCCTTGTGGGTCGGCATCAATTACTAAAACTTTTTTACCCATTTTACCGATGCCTGCCGAAAGATTAACTGCCGTTGTGGTTTTGCCAACGCCACCTTTTTGGTTAACAACCGAAATAATCTTTCCCATTGGGTGCCTCCTATTTTTGTAGAATAATTTTTAAAGGGTACTTAAATATTTTGCTCTTGGCATAGAGGTTTTGTCCTTTTCTGCGTTATAGAAAAGTCTCTTTAGCCAGTTTACAGATAAATTAAACCAAGCGGCAACGTCTTTGTCTCCACCATCGGCACAAACGTCTGCGGTTGAAAGGGAGAGACCATGAAAACCATTGGGGTAAATATGCATCTCAAACGGAATGTCCTTCTCTTCCAAAGCGAGTGCAAATTTAATAGAGTCTGCAACAGGTACGGCATCGTCTCTAAAGGTGTGAAACAAAAACGCAGGAGGAGTATCTTTTGTTACGTTAACCTGCAAATTAAGTTCTTTGTATGCCCACTCCCGGTCGTTGCTGCCGATGATGCGATTTAGAGCACCTCGTTCCATCCAAGAGGTAGAAATTACAGGGTATCCGAGAATTAAAGCATTAGGCTTATTTTCTCCATTTTTGTAGCCTGTTTTTTCCGTGATATAATCTGCGTTCCAATGAACTCCCAAAGAAGCGGCAAGATGTCCGCCTGCCGAGAAACCGCAAATTGCAATGTTATCTGCAATAACACCAAACTTTTCTGCATTTTCTCTTATATATGCTATAGCTTGGCTCAGTTCCAATAAAGGTCTTGGGAATTCGGCTTTTTCTCCTAAAGAATAATAGAAAATAAAGGCGTTAAATCCGGCAGCAAGGTAACCTAAGGCTACAGGGTCTGCCTCTCGGTCGGAGCAAATGCTATAACCACCGCCCGGACAAATAACTACTGCAGGGCGCTCTTTCCTATAAGGCATTTCGTGAGAATATTCGTGAAGATAACATTCAAGTCTTACACTTTTATCTTCACTGAAATAAACGGTTTCTTTAATCATAAAATTTCAATCTTTCTTAAAGCTCACTTAAATATTTTGCTCTGGGCATAGAAGGTTTGTCCTTTTCTGCATTATAGAAAAGTCTTTTTAGCCAGTTAACAGAAGCAGGAAACCACGCCGCTGCATCACTATCTCCGCCGTCGGCACAAACGTCCGAATTGGAAAGGGAAAGTCCGTGTGGGCCATTGGGGTAAACATGCATTTCAAAAGGAACGTCTTTTTCCTCAAGGGCCAATGCAAATTGAAGTGAATCCTTAATAGGTACAATATGGTCGTTAAAGGTATGGAAAATGAAAGTAGGGGGAGTTGTCTCTTTCACACAGGTGTGAAGATTAAATTCCTTATACATTTTTTCCTTTTCTTCGGTACCCAGCAATAGATTCATATCATCATATAACTCCGGGGTATCTTCAAAACAGGATGCGGAAATAACAGGGTAGCCAAGAACTAAAGCGTTAGGTTTGTTTTCTCCGTTTTTAAAGCCTGTTTTTTCTATAACGTAATCTTCTTGCCAATGAACACCCAAAGAAGCTGCAAGATGACCGCCTGCCGAGAAACCGCAAATTGCAATGTTATCTGATATAACGCCGAAATTTTCTGAATTTTCTCTTATAAAGGCTACTGCCTGGCTAAGCTCACACAAAGGGCCTGGGTAAAGAGCCTTTTCTTTAACTGAGTAATAAAAAACAAAAGCGTTAAATCCTGCAGCAAGATAGCCAAAAGCAATAGGGTCGGCCTCTCTTGCAGAAAGAAAACGATAACCACCACCCGGACAAACAATTACCGCAGGGCGTTCTTTTTTATAAGGCATTTCGTGAGAATATTCGTGAAGATAACATTCAAGTCTTACGCTTTTGTCTTCACTAAAATAAATAGTTTCTTTAATCATAAGGGGTTTCCTCTCTGATTTTTAGCTTTATTTCTTCTAAACACAAGGTCAACTCTCATATAATCAAATAAATCATAGTGAAAGAGAGAAGTCTTATGGAATTGCCGAAAGAAATAAGGGTATTTGATTATTTTGAAACGTTAAAATTCATTCAAATGTTAAGGGAAGAATATTCTTTCCTCCATGTAGAAAGCATTGGCAAAAGCGTCCTTGGAAGAGATATATTCTCTCTTCGTATTGGAAGAGCAAAGGAATACGTGCTCTTTGCCGCCGCTTTTCACGGAAGTGAATATATTACCAACGCTTTAATGCTTACTTTTTGTCACGAGCTTTGCCGTGCTATAGCAGATGACGATAATATAGAAGGACTTAACGTCCGCAGAGCAATGTACGGCAGAGGCCTTATAATAGTTCCTCTGGTAAACCCTGACGGATGTGAAATTTCCATTCACGGCAAAGGAGGGTGTATAGGAAACTACTCTTTTATAAACCGTATTAGCAACGGAGATTTAATCCATTTTAACGCCAACGCAAGAGGGGTTGACATTAACCACAATTTTAATGCCGGTTGGGAAACGCTAAGGGACCTTGAACGCAAAAGCCAGATTTACGGCCCTGCTAAAACCCGCTTTGGAGGCTATTTCCCTGAAAGCGAACCTGAGACCATAGCTATTTGCAATCTTTGCAGACAAAAGGTCATTCGTCATGCTGTTGCGTTTCATTCTCAAGGGGAGGTAATCTATCCACCCGAGGGAGATAATCCTCCTAAAAGAAGCGAGAAGATGTCTGAAATAATGGCGGCATCTTCAGGCTATATTATAGATAAACCTCAGGGCCTTGCAGTGGGTGGAGGTTTTAAAGATTGGTTTGTAAAAGAGTTTAACCGCCCTGCTTTTACAGTAGAAGTAGGGTTGGGAGAAAACCCTTTGCCGCCAAGTGATTATCTTAAAACATATCACATAATAAGAGAAATGCTAATGCTCTCTGCCATTATGTAGATTTTTTATATTGTCCCAATATTCTTTAAATTTTTGCTCGTTTTTATTATCTGAAAAGGTATAAAAACGGGCATTTTTTATGTCATCGGGAAGATATTGCTGTTTTATATAGTGGTTGGGATAATCGTGGGGGTATTTATAGAATTGACCGGGATTTGCATTCTCTGCACCGTCAAAGTGCTTGTTTTGTAAATGTCTCGGAACGCTTCCGCCCTTTTGCTTTTCTACCAAACTCATAGCAGCATCTATTGCCATTTCTCCGGAATTGCTTTTGGGAGAGGTGGCAACAAGAATTACTGCATCTGCAAGAGGAATGCGAGCTTCAGGAAGTCCTACAGACAGGGCAATATCTACCGCTGATTTTACAATAGGAATAATCTGTGGGTAGGCAAGTCCTACGTCTTCACAGGCGCACACCATAAGTCTTCTGCAAGCGCTTGGTAAATCCCCTGCCGCAAGAAGCCTTGCTAAATAATAAATAGCGGCATCAGGGTCACTGCCTCGCATAGATTTTTGATAAGCCGAAACAATGTCGTAATGCTCGTCTCCCTCTCGGTCGTATCTGACCGAGTTGTTAGAAAACAGCTCCTCGCAGATATCGTCTGAAACGATAGCAACCTTTTCGTTAAGACTTGTCATAACACAAAGTTCTAAAGTGTTTAAAGCTCTGCGTAAATCTCCTGCTGCGCTTCTGCCAATTTTAAGGGCAATTTCTTCACTTATCTCAACAGATATATTCTGTTCTTCCGCTAAAAAAGAGGCAGCGCGCAAAACAGCCTTGGAAATGTCTTTTGGAGAAAGCTCCTTAAACTCAAAAACCGTGCTTCGACTGAGAATAGCGTTATACACATAAAAAAACGGATTTTCTGTTGTGGAAGCAATAAGAGTTATATCTCCGCTTTCAATGTACTCAAGAAGAATCTGTTGTTGCTTCTTGTTAAAAGACTGTATCTCATCTAAATAAAGGAGAACTCCGTTGGCACTTTCAATACTGCCAAGGTCCGAAATAATTGCTTTAATATCTGCAGTAGAAGCAGTGGTTGCATTCAGGTAATAAAGTTTTTTTCCGCATCTGTTGGCAATAATTTTGGCAACAGTGGTTTTGCCTACTCCCGATGGACCGTAGAATATAAGGTTGGGAATCTGCTCTGATTCAATTATCTTGCGAAGAACTTTGCCTTGAGCCAAAAGATGCTCCTGCCCTACAACCTCTTCTAAAGAGGAGGGCCTTGCTCTGTCGGCAAGGGGTTTAGACATTTTTTCACCTCATTACTCTTAATACTGTAATTTTGACTTATTAATAAAGTGGGTATTTTTTACAAATCTCGCTAACGCCGTTTTTGATGTAGTCAGCTTTGTTTTCAAAATCAGAAATCGCGAGAGAAATATATTCTGCAATCTTGTCCATTTCTGCAACTCCCAAGCCTCTTGTAGTAGCGGCAGGAGTACCAATTCTAAGACCGCTTGTGATAAATGGAGACTGGGGGTCGTTAGGAATAGCATTTTTGTTTGCAGTAATGTTTACTTCATCAAGTCTGTGTTCAAGTTCTTTACCTGTAACACCTGTGTTTACAAGGTCCAGAAGCATAAGGTGGTTGTCGGTACCGCCAGATACAAGCTTAACGCCTCTGTTTAAAAGACCGTCTGACAATGCCTTAGCATTTTTAACAATGTTTTGCTGATAAACCTTAAAGTCATCCTTTAAAGCTTCGCCGAAGCAAACAGCTTTACCTGCAATAACGTGCATTAAAGGGCCGCCTTGGTTTCCAGGAAAGACAGATTTGTCAATAGCCTTGGCAAGTTCCTCTTTGCATAGAATAAGTCCGCCTCTTGGGCCCCTTAAGGTCTTGTGGGTTGTGGTTGTAACAATATCTGCATAGGGAACAGGACTGATATGAAGCCCTGCGGCAACAAGACCTGCAATATGAGCCATATCAACCATAAAGAGAGCGCCAACCTCTTTGGCAATATCGGAAATTACGTCAAACTTAATCTCTCTTGGATATGCAGAAGCACCTGCAACGATGAGCTTAGGCTTACATTCCTTTGCGATTTTTCTCATCTCGTCGTAATCAATAAAACCGTCGTCGTTTACGCCGTAAGGAACGAAGTTGTAGTTTTTGCCTGAAGCGTTAACAGGGGAACCATGGGTTAAATGGCCACCATGAGCAAGATTCATACCCATAACGGTGTCGCCATGCTCAATTACTGCACTGTATGCTGCCATATTTGCCTGAGCACCTGAGTGAGGTTGCACGTTGGCATGGTCGGCACCAAAAATTTCACATGCACGCTGGATTGCAATATTTTCAACTATATCAACGTATGTACAACCGCCGTAGTAACGTTTGGCGGGCAGACCTTCAGCATATTTGTTTGTAAGAATAGAGCCCATTGCTGCCATAACTGCAGGAGAAACAAAGTTTTCAGAGGCAATAAGCTCAATGTTGTTTTGTTGTCTTGAATGCTCTTTGGCCATAGCTTCTCCCACCTCTTTATCGGCGGCAGTAACGAAACCTATAGAGTCTAGCAAATTATCATACATTTTTAAAATCCTCCCAAGAGTATATAGATATATTTATTTTACTCTAAAATATAGATTTTTTCAAGGATTTTTAAAGGTAATGTCGGTAAATTTTTAAATATGTCCTATTTTTCTTAAAACTGTCGTGGCAGGGGGTAAAAAAGGGCTTTATAATTTGGAGCAAAGGAGAGGAGGAAAGGTCAAATGGAAGGCAATAAGGACTTCGAAAAGGAACTGAAAAACTTGCTTTCTAAAAAGGCTTCCGAGGAAGAAAAACATTTGCTTTTGGAATGGGGCTTTAATATAAAAAAGCCTACAAGATTAACGGTTTTAGCGGCGGTAGTTTATGATAAAGCCGCATCGGGCGACCTTTCCTCCATAAAGGAAATTCTCTCCTTTTACAAAGAAGATACAGACTGTAGTACAGGGGTGATTCTTGTTGACGATATCTCAAAAAAAGCTCAGTGAGATAGTAGGTAGCGGCTACGATGATTTCTGAAACTGTAAAACAAGGTACAGGGTACTAAAGGGAGGCAAGGGCTCTAAAAAAAGCGCCACTACCGCCCTTAATTTAATATATCGTCTTATGAAATACCCGGACAGCAATATTCTTTGCGTGAGAGCCATAATGAACACCCACAGAGATTCCACCTTTGCTCAACTTAAGTGGGCTCAGGAAAGACTTGGAGTCTCAGAGTTTTTTAAAAACACCGTTTCGCCAATGGAAATAACCTATCTGCCCACAGGACAAAAAATAATTTTCAGAGGATTCGACGACGTGCTTAAACTGGCTTCCACCACTGTGGAAAAAGGTTATCTGTGCTTTGTTTGGGTGGAAGAAGCATACGAAATAGAACGACTGGAAGACTTTGAAAAACTAGACCTTTCAGTGCCAAGAGGTAATATACCTTCTAATCTTTTCAAGCAGACCACAATTACCTTTAATCCCTGGAACGAAAAGCATTGGCTGAAGTCACGCTTTTTCGACAAAAGCGACAAGAACACAAGGTGTTATTCTACCAATTATCTTATAAACGAATTCCTGGACAAGACGGACATAGCAGTTTTTGAAAAACTGAAAAAAGAGCACCCCTCGGTTTACAGGGTGGCAGGTCTTGGCGAATGGGGAGTTTCTGAGGGACTTATTTACGAAAACTGGAAGGTAGGAGTAAAGGACGTAAAGGATGAAAAGTGGAAAAACTTTTTTGGCCTTGACTATGGTTATTCCAGTGACCCAACGGCCTTTATAGCCTTTTCTGTAAACAAGGAAACCAAAGAAATTTATATATTTGATGAAATCTATAAGACCAAAATGCTTAACAGCGATATTGCAAGAATAATAACCCAAAAAGGTTACGCCAAGGAAAGAATAAGAGCCGACTCTGCCGAGCCTAAAAGCAATGACGACTTAAAAAGACTGGGAATCAGAAGAATAGTGCCGTCGGTAAAGGGCAGGGACAGTGTAATAAACGGAATTATGAATATAAGCGAGTATGAAATTACAGTAAATCCAAACTGTAAAAACACTATAACCGAGCTTTCGTCTTACATGTGGGAAAAGGGAGAGAAAAACATTCCTAAGGACAAAAACAATCATCTGATGGATGCTATGCGTTATGCCTTTTACGACGTAAAAAGCACCGATAAAAGTGAGGTTAAAAAATATAACGGTCAAATAAACGGAGGATGGGACGTATGATTGTTTTTTTGTATGCCGTATCAGTAATTTCGGCCTTTTTTCTGGGATTTTTTCTGCCAAAAGAAAAAACACCTATTAAAACCAGAAGACAAGGAGAAGAACTTCTGTCTTTAAAGGAAATTGAAAATTTTCTTACCTATGACGGAAGTGAACAGGAATGAACCGAGGGAGACCCCTTGATTTAAATATTAAAAGGAGAAAACAAATGGAAGAAAATGTAATTTTGCAAAAAGAAAATCAGCAACCAGACTGTGATGAGGCAAATTTGCAGCCTGAAGCCGACAAAACCAATGAAGGCGAGGGCCTTTCGGACAAAATTGAGGAAGAGGCTTTTGTGGAGGTTAAATTCAATAAAGAAACAAAGAAAATACCTCTGAGTGAAGCGACAATTCTTGCTCAAAAAGGGATGAAGTTTGATAGCCTTGCACCTGCATTTGAAAAGCTTAAAGGTCTTTCAAAAAATGCAGGGATGTCTCTTGACGGATTTATTAATTCTTTAGAGAGTCAGAGCCGCAGAGCAGAGCTTTTAAAGGAGTGCGGAGGCAACGAAAAGATAGTGGACCGTATACTGAACCTTGAAGAAGGCTCTAAAGCTTTAGAGGAACTGGAAAGAATAAAGGCGGAATTCCCTAAAATAAATTCTTTAGACGACCTGCCCAATGAAGTGAAAACAGCCGCAAAAGAAAAAGGAACAGGACTGTTATTTGAGCACCTTCTTTTTGAGCATCGTCAAAGACGTGCGGCGGAGGAAGAACTGAGCCGCAAAGAACAAAGGGAGGCGCAAAGCCTCGGTTCATTGTCGGTGAATTCACCGACCTCTGCCGTAGACAACGAGTTTTTAAAGGGTGTCTGGGGCAAATAAAATTTAGTGAGGTAAAAACATGTCAATTAATTCAATTGCTACCGCCGAAAAGTATTCAGGCGAACTTGACAAGGTGTTTGAAGCAAAAAGCGCTACCGCATTTTTTGCAGATAATGCCCTTAGAACAAAATTTGTTGGCGCAAAGACGGTAATTATTCCTGACGTGGAATTTGAGGGACTTTCTGATTATGACCGTGCAGGTGGCTTTGCCAACGGTGCCGTTTCGGTACAAAACACTTCCTATACCATGACTATGGACCGCGCTCGTTCTTTACAGATTGACCGCGAAGATATGGATGAAACAGGTATCGCTTCTCTTGCAGGAAAAATTCTTGGAGAATATGTAAGAACAAAGGTTATTCCTGAATGCGACGCCTACGTTATTTCTAAACTAGCAAAGGTTGCAATGGACAAAGGTAACCTTTTGGCAGATGGCAATCTTGCTGCTCCTTACGAGGCTTTTTGCAGTCTTGTTAACGAGGTTCAGTCTATTGCCGGTTATGACGAAGAGCTTGTTTGCTTTATGGATTCTCATGCTTATGCGGCACTCTGCTCCAGTTCTGAAATCTCCAAGCTTATTACAGTTTCTGACTTTAAGCAGGGAGAAGTTAATCTCAAGGTTAAGTCTATTAACGGCGTTGCGATTATTCCTGTTGTAAGCGAGAGAATGAAAACTGCTTACCAGTTTGCAAATACCGAAGCAGGCGGCTTTAAGGTGGCAGACGGCGCAAGAGAAG
>JAZNBQ010000058.1:0-8015 GCA_045587065.1 Acutalibacteraceae bacterium
TATTGCCCAGAGCTTCAAGACTCTTGTGGGAGGAGAACTTAAAACATACAATGATATGATGAATGACGCCAGAGCTATCGCTACTAAGAGAATGGTAGCAGAAGCAGAAGAGCTTGGCGCAGATGCAATTGTTAACATTAAGTATTCATCGGCCGCAGTTATGCAAGGCGCCGCTGAAGTAATTGCTTACGGAACTGCAGTAAAGTTTATAGATTAGTTTTATTCGTTTTATAAAACAGACGACGTTTTTGTCGTCTGTTTTTTTATAATAAGCTATTGACAATGAGGGAAATTATTGGTATAATATGTGTATCAAATGAGACACTTTCAAAGGAGGCGTCATGTTAACTCTAAGTGATTTTGAAATTCTGAAAAGTTGCTTTTTATTTGAAGATATGGGTGATTTTGAGTTCTCTAAGCTTAATGATTTTCTAAAGGTGGAGAATTGCAGTGTAGCCCAGTATAAAAAAGGTGAATTTATTTTTGATGATGACTGTTTGTATAGTTTTGGTATAATACTTAGCGGTAAAGCTACCGCGGTTTGCTCGCAAGGAAATAAAAGCGCACTTAAAGTCTTTTCAAAAGGAGATGTTTTCGGTGCAGCAGGAGTCTTTTGTAAAGATGCAAAAGCTATTATGTCAAGAGTAAAAGCAACCACAACCTGCAGAATTCTTTTTCTTAACAGAAGTTCAATCGAAAAGCTTCTTAAAAGCAATCCCAACAGGGCAATTAAATATATTGAGTTTCTTTCAAACAGGGTAGAATTTTTAAATAAACGTATAGCCACATTTACTTCAAATCAAGCTGTTAGCAGGCTTGCAAAATATATACTTGAAAATGCTGATTCTCTGGAAAATCAAGATATAGGTTTTGCATCACTTGCCAGAAGTCTTGACATTAGCAGAGCAAGTTTTTACAGAGCCAAAAACGAGCTTGAACAGTCAGGAGCGGCATTATTGGATTCAAAAAAAATCACTATACTAAATATAGACGTTTTAAAGTCTCATTTATAAACTCAAAAAGGATGATGTAACATGAAAAAATTATTAGCAATTTTATTAACTTTAACTCTTGCGGTTGGTTTGCTTTCCGGCTGCAAAGATAATAACGACAATGGTGTTCAGACACGCGTACTTGCACTTAAAGGACCAACCGGTATAGGAATGGCTAAAATGATGGATGACGCGAAAGAAGACAATAGTAAATATACTTTTACAGTAGCTGCTCAGCCCACAGAGGCAACCGCTGCCATCGTTGGCGACAAGGTTGATATTGCGGCAGTTCCAACCAACTTAGCATCTACACTTTATAATAAAACTCAAAAAGGTATAAAGATGATTGCTATTAATACTTTAGGTTCTCTTTATATTCTTGAAAACGGAAATGAAATTAATTCCTTTGAAGACTTAAGAGGAAAAACTATTTATGCTACAGGACAGGGCGCAAATCCTGAGTATGTGCTTAATTATTTGCTAGAGAAAAACGGCCTTAAAGTAGGCGAGGATGTAAAGATTGAATTTAAGGCAGAACATGCAGAACTTGCTGCCTTAATGGCTTCAGGAAAATGCGTTCTAGGTATGCTTCCGGAGCCAAATGTTTCTTCGGCTATGGCACAAAATAAGGATTTAAGAATTGCTCTTAACCTTAACGACGAGTGGAATAAAGTTGCAGATGAAGACAGTAAACTTACAATGGGATGCGTTATTGTCAGTGAAAAGTTCTTAGACGAGCACCCAAAACTTGTAAACCAGTTCTTAAAAGACCTTGAGGCTTCAATAAATTATGCCAACGATAATCCAAAAGAAGCAGGAACACTTTGCGAAACTTTTGGAATCGTTCCTAAGGCAGCCCTTGCTACTAAGGCAATTCCTAATTGCAATTTAACCTTTATTTCAGGCAAAAATATGAAAAAAGCTATCAACGGTTATTTGAATCTTCTCTTTGAAGCAAATGCATCATCGGTAGGAGGACAGCTTCCTGATGAAGAGTTCTATTTTACAAAATAAGAAGATAAAAGCAGTAATCGCTTTAATATTCTGGACAGGAGTCTGGTATGCTCTGGCGTGGATAATGGGAAAAGAAATTTTTCTTCCTTTTCCACACACGGTAGTTGAGCGATTTGGCGCATTGTTGGTTCAACCGGGTTTTTTAAAAATAGTTTTTGCATCACTTGTGCGAATTCTTTTGGGATTTGCAGTAGGTACTATACTAGGTTTTCTTCTTGCAGTTTTGACAAATTATTTTGAATTTGCCGAGACTATAGTTTCCCCGTTTATAAGAATCATCAGAGCAACACCGGTTGTGTCTTTTATCTTACTTGCTTATTTATGGCTGAACAACGATACTATTCCTGTGTTTATTGCCTTGCTTATGGTAGCCCCTATTATATGGCAGAACGTTTCATCAGGGTTTAGCAACCTGGATGTTAACCTTCTGGAAATGGCAGATGTTTTCAAGATAAAAAGAACAAAGAAATTCTTTAAGATAATTATGCCACAACTAAGACCCCATCTCTATTCAGGTTGTCTTACTTCTTTAGGACTTGCATGGAAATCAGGTATTGCGGCAGAGGTAATAAGTTATCCTCAAATTGCCATCGGCAAAGAAATGAACGAGGCAAAGGTGCTTTTGGAAACCGCCGATGTTTTTGTATGGACAGTTACATTAATAATTTTAAGTCTGATTTTTGAAACCTTGTTTAAATTCTTGTTTAAAAGGAATGCCTTGAAAACTCAAGTGAGGATGGTGGATAAGGATGATTAAGTTAGAAAACGTCACAGTTTCTTTTGATGAAAAGAAAGTCCTCGATAATTTTTCTTACCTTTTCCCCGAAAAAGGTGTTGTTTTAATCAAGGGTGCATCTGGCAGTGGAAAAACAACCTTAGGTAAAATTATTTTAGGTACGCTTGAGGCAGACAACGGAATCGTAGAAACCGACGGTGTAAAATTCTCTGCTGTTTTTC
This sequence comes from Acutalibacteraceae bacterium, assembly GCA_045587065.1. Taxonomy (GTDB): domain Bacteria; phylum Bacillota; class Clostridia; order Oscillospirales; family Acutalibacteraceae; genus SFWF01. The sequence continues at coordinate 2,964 of JAZNBQ010000058.1, forward strand.
AGGAAGACAGATTGGTGCCAACACTTACTGCTTTGCAGAACGTAGAACTTGTTTCTTCTAAAAGTGAAGCAAACGAGAGGCTAAAAGAGGTACAACTAGATGACTCTAAAGATAAATACCCCTTTGAGTTATCGGGTGGTATGAAGCGCAGAGTTGCAATTGCCAGAGCTTTGGCTTTTGGTGGAGACGTATTACTTTTAGACGAGGCTTTTTCAGGAATAGATGACCTTTTAGCAGGGGAGATTATTAGCAAAATTTGCCACGAGTATAAAGATAAACTGATAATTGCTATAAGTCATAGACCGGAGCTTTTTTCGTCTGTAAATTACACAATTTGCGAGATTTAATTGAATTTTATAAAAGATTCGACATTTTTAGTGTTGAATCTTTTATTTTTTATATGTTTATTTAAAAATACTATAGACTTTTCAGAATTGGTGTGTTATAATTTTAACAAGTGAGTATAATTACTCAAATTATGCAATCCATCAGGAGGAAACTTTATGAAAAAACATATTAGCTCCATGCCATTTAATGGTACTGCTGAACAGGAAGCTAAACTAAAGGCTGTTATTGCAGAAAGAAAGCATATTGAAGGTTGTCTTATGCAAATCATGCAAGAGGCACAAGAAATATATGGCTATCTACCTTTAGAGGTTCAGCAAATGATAGCAGAAGGTCTTGGCATTTCTGTAGAGGAAGTTTATGGCGTTGCCACATTCTATTCTCAGTTTGCTCTTTCTCCAAAAGGCAAGTACAACATATCAGTTTGCCTTGGTACCGCTTGTTACGTTAAGGGTGCTCAGAAGCTTCTTGACCGCCTTGTAGAAGTGCTTGGAATTCAGCCAGGCGAATGCACACCTGACGGAAAATTCTCACTTGAGGCTTGCCGTTGTATCGGTGCTTGCGGTCTTGCGCCTGTTCTTACCGTTAACGAAGAAGTTTACGGACGTCTTACCGAAAAGGATATTGACGGAATTATTGCTAAATATAAGGATTTATAATTCTTAAAATATTAAGGATAAAAATATGAAGATTTCTGAAATCAAAGACATTCTCGACGCTGAAGTAATCTGCGGTGAAGAATTTCTTGACCGCGACGCTAAGTCAGCGTTCGGAAGTGACCTTATGAGTGACGTTCTCGCATTTGCTAAAGAACAGTCCTTGCTCCTTACCGGACTAGTTAACCCGCAAGCTATCCGCACGGCATTAATGCTCGATATGCCTTGTGTCGTATTTGTTCGTGCGAAAAAGCTTTCAGATGAGGTTATATCTTTAGCAAAGGAAAGTGGAGTGGTTGTTCTTTCAACCGACCTTCGTATGTTTGAAACATGTGGAAAACTTTATGCTAAAGGCTTAAAGGGTAGCGGAGAAGTAGATGAGTGATGCTGTAAGACTGCATTTTGTTGTTGATGGTGATAACTTTACAATGGCAGGGCAGGCCTCTGTCGCAGTGAAGAAAAATCTACGTCAGCTTGGGATTTCACCCGAAACAATCAGAAAAGTTTCTATTGCTATGTATGAGGGTGAAATTAATATGGTTATTCATGCCGGTGGCGGAGAAGCAGACGTCTTTGTTTATGAAGATATGGTTGAAATTGTTTTGAAGGACAATGGCCCGGGTATTGCAAATGTTGAACTTGCAATGCAGGAAGGCTTTTCAACCGCTCCTGACCAAATACGTTCTCTTGGGTTTGGTGCAGGTATGGGACTTCCTAATATGAAAAAACATACCGATTTTATGGAGATTGATACTGCTCTTGGCAAAGGCACTAAAATCACTATGAGGGTTAATTTTTAAAATATGAATACTTATAAACATTCGGTTGCACTTGATATAGAAAAATGCACTGGTTGTACTACTTGTCTCAGACATTGTCCAACCGAGGCCATAAGAATTAGAAATAATCACGCCGATATCAACGCAGATAGATGTATTGACTGCGGCGAGTGTATTAGAGTATGCCCTTATCATGCTAAAAAGGCTGTTTGTAGCAAACTTTCCAAGATGGATAAGTTCAAATATAAGGTGGCACTTCCTGCGCCTTCGCTTTACGGACAGTTTGATGAACTTAACGATATAGACTATGTGTTACAGGGAATCCTCGATTTAGGCTTTGATGAGGTCTATGAGGTTGCACGTGCCGCTGAATTAGTAAGCGAATATACAAGAAAATACCTTCAGACCGAAGGCATTAAAAAACCTGTTATTAGTTCAGCTTGTCCTGTAATTGCTCGTCTTATTGCTCTTAGATTTCCTTATTTAAAAGATAATCTTATGCCGCTTCTTCCACCAATGGAAATCGCGGCTAAAAGAGCCAAACGCAGAGTACTTAGAGAACATCCTGATTTAAAGCCGGAGGATGTAGGTGTATGTTTCTTTTCACCTTGTCCTGCAAAGGCTAGTTATGTTAAAAACGGATTTGGAAGTTACAAAAGTGAAGTAGACTGTGTCGTATCCATAAGCGACGTGTACTTCCAACTCTTAAATTTGATGGAAAGAAAAATGCCCCCAATACCCCTTTCTCGTTCTGGTGTAATCGGCATAAGCTGGGCAACTTCAGGCGGTGAATCTGCAGCAATATTCAATGATAAATATCTTGCGGCAGATGGTATTGAAAATTGCATTAAAATTCTAGACCAGGTTGAAAACGGATGTATACCAAGTGTTGAATTTATAGAGCTTAATGCTTGTACGGGCGGTTGTGTCGGTGGAGTTTTAACTATGGAAAATCCATTCATAGCTAAAGCAAGACTTCAGACCCTTCGCAGATACTTACCTCTTTCACAAAACTTCCATGAAGGTAGGGAGTTTATTCCTGAAGACACCTTCTTTGAAGATATTCCTGAATATATGCCTATGAATCGTCTTTCAGATAATCTGGGCGAATCAATGAAAATGATGTCGAAAATGCAAGCAATACGCGAAACTCTTCCGGGTACTGATTGCGGTGCATGTGGTGCACCTAATTGTCGTGCTCTTGCTGAGGATATCGTAAGAGGAGAACGCGATATAGATGCTTGTGTAATAATGAAATTAAAAAAACTGGCAGAGGATGATAAGAATGACGGTTAACGAGCTAAAAGATAAATTAGCACTTAATGCCATCGTTATGCCTAATGCTAATCGTGAAATAAACGGTTGCTACATAGGTGATCTTCTTAGCTGGGTTATGGGTTCTGCACAAACAGGGGATGTTTGGATTACGATAATGTCCAATATCAATATTGTTGCCGTAGCAACCCTTTGTGATACTGCTTGTATACTACTTGCAGAAGGCGTTACTGTCAGTGATGATATTATCACTACTGCAACAGAAAAAGGTATTAACATACTTTCTTCTGAAAAAAGCGCCTATATTTTAGCCAAAGAGATATCGGAGCTTAAAATATGAGCCGATATTATTATGATTTCCATATTCATTCATGTCTGTCTCCCTGTGGAGATGATGATATGACCCCTGCAAACATTGCGGGAACTGCTACCTTGGCAGGACTTAATTTAGTTGCTCTTACGGACCATAATACCGTGAAAAATTGCCCTGCTTTTCTTAAGGCGGCAAAGAAATATGGAGTTATCGCCATACCGGGAATGGAACTGACCACTTCAGAAGACATACACGTTGTGTGCCTTTTTGAACAACTTCAGGATGCACTTCTATTTGGCGAGGAAGTAGAAAAACATAGACTGCTTGTAAAAAACAGGCCTAAAATATTTGGAAAACAACAAATTCTGGATGAAGAGGACAATGTTGTCGGCGAAGAAGAATATCTACTTATTAACGCTACTGACATTTCCATAGAGGATGTACCACAGTTGGTTTCTTCCTTCAACGGCATTTGTTATCCTGCACATATTGACCGAGAGTCAAATGGTATGGTATCGGTTTTAGGTAGCTTTCCAACAGACTATGATTTTAATTGCTTTGAAATATATAATTCTGATCTATCGGAAAAATATGAAGAGCAATTTCCGCATTTAAAAAATAAACACAAACTTGTAGGTTCAGATGCTCATTATCTTTGGGACATAAGAGATGCTAAAGAGTACATAGAGCTTGATGATGAGCCTTATTCAAGTGAACTTGTTAAAAAAAGACTTTTTGAGTATTTGAGGAGGAAGAAATGAAAGAGTTATCCCTCAACATACTTGACATAGCCGAAAATTCGGTTAAAGCTAAGGCTACCGATATAACTATTAAAATCACTGAGAATGATGAAAACTTCAGTTTCAGTATTTTAGATAATGGTGTTGGAATGAAAAAAGATTTTTTAGAAAGTGTTACAAATCCTTTTACCACAACCAGAACAACAAGACCTGTTGGTCTTGGTATTCCTCTTCTTAAAATGGCAGCAGAGCAGACTGGCGGCAGTATGGAGATAGAATCCAGATATTATAAAGATTTTCCCGATACTCATGGCACTCTAATTTCTGCAACATTTTTTAAGAAGCATATAGATTTTGTGCCGCTTGGAAACATTGTTGAAACAATTGTTACCTTAATTCAAGGTAACCCCCAAATAGATTTTGTCTTTACACACAAAAAAGGGAACAAAACAGTTTTTCTGGACACAAAAGAATTAAAATCAGTTTTAGGGGACGTTCCTCTGAACAATACCGAGGTTATTCTATGGCTCAAGGAATTCCTTGAGGATCAGTATAATAATTGCAATTTAACATAGGAAAGGAATCAAAACTATGAAATCATTAGCAGAACTCGCAGCAATCAGAGACAAGATGAAGGATAAGGTTGTTATCCGTGAAGGAAGCACCGAAACCAGAGTTGTTGTAGGTATGGCTACTTGCGGTATTGCCGCAGGCGCAAGACCTGTTCTTTCAGCTTTTGTTGAGGGAATTAACAATGCTGGTCTTTCAGCAAACGTAACTGTAACTCAAACCGGATGTATTGGCATTTGTCAGTATGAGCCTGTTGTCGAAATTTACGAAGCAGGAAAAGAAAAGGTTACTTACGTTAAAATGACACCTGACAAGGCAGCTGAAGTTATTGAGCGTCACCTTAAGGGCGGCAAAGTAAGTCGGAGGCCAAGCGG
>JAZNBQ010000059.1:0-4740 GCA_045587065.1 Acutalibacteraceae bacterium
TTAATCTCTGCAAGATAATAAACAAATTCTGTGCCCTCGGCAGTTGCTATATTTGCAGCATAGGTAAGGTCTATATGAGCTTTACCTAATACATCTGTACGTGTAGATTCAGCTATCAATGTTGCATTGGCAATATCCAAAGAATCATAAAGCCCGAATTCGAAACCGTTAAGAGCAAAGTCATTTATAGCTTTGTTTATATTTATTCTTACAGTTGCACTGCCTGTGGGAGCATAAGCATTGTTAAAGTTTGCGGATACGTTGAAGTTATTACCCTGTTTTGTAACGGTTGTATGAGCCTCGTTGTTAACGGCTGTAATTTCGAGGTGACCGTCCATATCAGCATCCGCTACAACAACCGAGAATCTACGCTCGGCAGTATCATAGGTGATACCTCCTATAGCGCCTTGGACTTCGCTTATCGTGTAGTGATAAGTACCCGCCTTTAGAAAATCTTCGCTTGTTAATTGTAATAATGATCTCTTATCTGCATCATTATTGTCAATTGTAAACTGTGAAACGGTAATATTATCACGCTTAACCTCAAAGCTATAGCTTTCACCGTCTAACCAATGTGTGCGGTTGCCTGTTATAGTCTTTGTAACATCAACTATTACATTGTGACCATCAGTACCTACGGGATTATAGGTATTAACAATAATTGCTTGGTCATTAGATGTAGCATCTATAACACCGGTCATAGAGCTTCTGTCCGCATTAAATTGGAATCCGTCTGGAATACTGCTCTGCGGCTCAACCACAGTGTACTTAGTTTCTTCAGGTATATTTCTCAGAACAAAGGATTCGCCCTCAGAAAGTATAACTGTAAATTTACCGTTTGCAGGTATTTCAATATATCCTGCAGAGTTAGAAGCTTCAAAGCGACCCGATATAGGCCTGTCAGATTGGTCTTTGAGGGTTACCTCTGCGGTGAATTTTATATCATCCTTAATATCAACAGGATTTCCGTTTTCTAGGACAACCCGCTTTGTAATTACGAGATCACCTTCGCCCATCGCAGTATTTACAAAGTCTACTTCGTCTATGAAATATGCCGCAATAGTACCTGATGCCATCGTGCCGGTGGAAGCACCGTTTACATGAACTGATTTAATCTTATAATCATCGTTAGCAGATACTTCTTCTACGGTGTAGGTAGCACCTGTTGGAACACCTGTAAGCCAGAATGTCTGGTCCTTTGAAAGATTAAAGGTATAGGTGCCTACGTGCGAGAAAGTTATCTCGGTTGGGTCCCCTAAAGGAACAACATCAAGGTCGGTTATCCAACTGTTAAGCTCCCCTGTAAAAGGAGTTCCGTCTTCATTGTGAACGGTAATAAGGAAACTGAAATCAGTAGAAGTATTCGACTCTAATATATCAACCGTTTTAGAAACCCTTAGTCCCTGTGCGGGAGTAACCTCTAAAAGACCGTTGTTACCAAGGTTCATATCAACGTAGAAGACATTATTTTCTTCGGTAAGATATGGGTGGAATACCATGTGAGCCGATTTGGTATCAATACCGTCTGTATCACTCTTTTGCTCGTCATACATCTGAAGTTCACGGGCAGGAGTACCTTTTGGCACAACATAGGCACCCGTTTCGCCTGTAAGTGTTTCAAAATCAGGTTTCCAGGTAGCTGCATTTATCGAAGCCGCCGACATTTTTTCGTAAAGGAATATCGGCTTTTTATCGGCGGTATTTTTGAAGATATAACGCCTGTGATAATATTCGCCGTTCTCATTAAGTGTTTCATTATTTTTTACAAGGACATACTCTTGGTTTACACGCTTATAAACAGCCGAATCAAAGGTATAGTAGAAACGCTCGTTTTCCTTAGATGGTGTAAACTCTGCGAGTGTGGTAATATGCTTATCGTGAGTAGAAGCAGTAATATCAAAATAGTTAGTCCAGAACTGTCTTGTGATACCATCTGCCGCAATGTGCTTTTGCTCGGTAATACGAGCGATGTTGAATTCATTAAGGTCAGAACGAAGTCCGCTTTCGAAAATCAAACGAATAGGAGAAATTTTATCTGCGTTTTCGACCGTAACATTAACATTTTGTGCCAATTCAACATTTGTACCCTCAAGTGTTACAAGATAGGTAACCATAGGCACCAATGAGGCTGGTATTTTCCAAAGTAATGTCTGCTCACCTGTAGCAATATCGGTGCGTATTTGTACCGACATATACATCATATCGGAGTTTTTAATACTGCCTGTAGTTTCACCAAGGAAACCGTAAGATTTATTTTTATAAACAGCGTCTGCGGGAGCAGTCGAAGTGGAATTCTCATCCCAGAATCCCGCATAAGTGCCGTCAGCTTTGGCGTACCAACCGATATAATTCGACCAATCGGTAGGAGAGTTATATTTTAGCTGACCTTTACTGAAAGCATTTGCAACCAATGCCTGAGCATCTGCCGTAGAAGCAATTCCCAAACGGGTTTTAACAGAACGGATAAATTCATCACCTAATTCCGTAGGATTTTCAGGTGTGCCAAGACCGTTATCCGAGGTGTCAGCAAGTTTGGAAGCCATCATATGACCATCATAGAGTGTGTCGCCGAGTAATATGCCGTTAATATTTTTGACTTCCATATACTCGCCCAATTTATCCTCAAACTCAACATATCCTGAGAAGTCGGGACTGCCACCCTCTAAATGCGTTGGATAGTAACGTGATTGTAAAATTATCTCATCTACGATTGACTGGAAAGCATCGGTAAGTCCGGTACCGGATGCAGAGAAATATTCATCTACATAAGATTTGTTTGTTACGTAAGAATTTTTTGTGATAGCAACATTGGAATATTGGGTAGACCGACTGTTAGTATTTTTAACCCTTACCGAAAGACTGCCTGTTGTTAAATTATTATAAGAATTCCATAAGGCATCTGTGTAGGTGGATGAATCGGGATTCATAACGCTCTTTGCTACGTCATTGTTACCAATGTTGAATCCTAAAGTATAGAAAAGTCCTCTCACATCGGAATTTTCACCTTGATAGTGAGCTTTTATACGATTGATAACATAGGATGCTGTAAGCTGAGTAAGAAAAGCGTTTCCTTCAACAAGCCCGTTTTCATCGCCGTTTCCTACATTAGAAGTGCCGACATTAGCATAATTTGTAGTACCTGTAGATGGAGCGCCGTCAGACATAAGCACCAAAATAGGCATACGGTTATCGCCCGATTGCCAGTTGTTATCGCTGATAACGGTATCCATACCTTCAAACATTTTTAAAGCTTCCCAAAGCCCCGCTTGAATATAGGTGCCACCGCCAAAGCTTTTGGTTTTTCGGTCAAAATTTTTGGTTCCCCTGACATCACCGTCAACCGAAACCGTTCCCTGCCTATTAAGACTTAAATAATTACCGTCAGAACCCGTTGTATATCTGTCTATAGGAAGTATTTGGGTGACGCTCTCTGAATACGTAGATGTACCGACATTATCATCTGCAGAATAAAGTACCACACCTACTCTATTATTATTGTTAGTATCGAGCAGTCTTTTTATTGCACTATTAGCCGCATCTATAAGGCGGTCTTCCGAATTCGAATTTTCCATAGAACCTGAAAGGTCGAGTACTAATACAGTATCAGTAGGAACAGTAGAATAACCCACAACCTCTTTGTTTGCCGCTAATGCAGATAAAGCAGTGAGGAAATTCTCATCATCATTTATCATTTTTACACTGTCCGGAAAAGCCGAAGCATCCGTAAATACTGATTTATCAGTCCAAACACCACCTGCGTTAGTGGTATCAAGATTATTAATATCAAAATACTTCATCCAATTATCCATTGTGTTAACATCGACAATACGATTATAATATGGATTAGTCTCTGTCTCTGCTGCAAACACCGACATTGGCAAGCACGACAATATCACCGCAAAACATAGAGCAATGCTTAAAATCTGTTTTGTAAAGCGTTTTCTATTTTTCATATCATTTCCTCCATTATAATTATCGATTTAGCAATTCACGAAACATTTGCTCATTTGTTTTCGCTACGTGCTTTTTGAAGTTTTTAAGTACCTGTTTACATAGGTTTTTATAGTCTAATGAGAATACTTTTTCAATATTCTTGTTTTGAATTTCCTCCGGGACTCCGTAAATACTAAGAATATTATGCAACGCACCCGAAATTCTCGTTTCTAATGGCACGGGGTTTCCCGCTGTCATCAGCGTTGCATATTCAATGCCGGATACAAGAATTTCCGCTTCTGAAAACTGTTCTTCAGACCACTCGGGTTGATATTTTTTGAAGATCTCTTTGGAGCGTTTAGTATCATTTTTACGAATAATATCAAGGCATAAAGGACTTGAATATGAAGAAATGAAAAAATCTTTTATGACATCGTCATCCTCACATGCACTTGTCATTGTTGTAAGCTCCAAACATATTGCCATTATAGAGCCGTCTTCTTCATCAGCCTCTTGCTCCATCATTTTCCATTGATAGTCACAAAGCATATCCACAAGTTCTGCAAGTAAATGTTCTTTGGTCGGAAAATGAAACGTTAAATTGCCGGGGCTCATCTCCAACTCCTTAGCTATTGACGACACCGTTGTATTCGTATAACCTTTTTCAAGAAACTGTTTAGATGCTTCGCTAATAATTTCAGTCCTTGTTAAAGCACTTTTATCAATTTTAGCCATCATATTCTCCCTTGTGCAAAAATAATTTGGCGTATTCACACCTTTCACGTACTATTATAGTACACATACTAA
>JAZNBQ010000060.1:0-15480 GCA_045587065.1 Acutalibacteraceae bacterium
TTTTGAATCTTTTATTTTTTGGTGTAAAATCTTAAAATATTGACAGTATAAAGCAGTAATGATATAATTCTACTGACAAAGGGGAGTAGTCCTTTTTAATAAAAAAATAAGGTGAAAGCAGGTATTAAAAATGGCAAGTAAGGGTAAAAGATTACTGGCGTTAATTAACTACCCAAGAACCTTTCCGGTATTTTTATGCGCTTTGGTTTCAAAACAAAAAAATTTAATTAAAGAAGATATTGCTCGTTGGAACGAAATCGACCAGATTACTTTTGGCTTTTTTGAATCTTTAAACTGGTATCTTACCTACAAAAAAGAGTTCAGAAATCTTCTGCTGCATCGCCTTAAATACCCCAAGCGTTCAGTAGTATCGTATCTTGTTGCACGAATGCTTTGGAAACCCCTTGAATCCTTGTATATTTACACTAAAGAAATCGGCGGTGGGTTATATATTCAGCACGGATTTGCCACTATAATAAGCGCCGAAAAAATCGGCAAAAATTGCCGTATTTATCAACAGGTAACCATTGGCTATAAAGGCGAATTTTGTCCTGTTTTGGAGGACAACGTTTCTGTCACCTGCGGAGCTAAGGTTCTGGGTAAGGTGACAATGGGGGCAGACAGTTTGGCGGCCGCAGGAGCCGTTGTGGTTAAAGACGTTCCCCAAAGAGCAATTGTGGGAGGCGTTCCTGCTAAAATAATGGGTTATAAAGACCCTGATAATTTAGGTTTTCAAGGTTAAAACAGTAAAAAGCCGTGGGCATCTGCCCACGGCTTTTTTGTTGCTTTTATTAGATTAAACAGTGCGGAAGAAACCTTCAAAAACCATGAGTGCATCGTTTTTATTGGAGCATCTTCCTGTATATCTAACCTGTATTTTGTTCTTTTGCGGATGGTGCCAAGGGAACTCAGCTTGAACAACCTTTTCACAGCTTGCCATTTCAGAAATCATAGAATCTATTACTGAGCGATATTCCTCAGGAATATTATCATACAAATGAGCAAAACATTCTTTAGGAGTTATGTTTTTGTCAACGCCTAACAAGTCTTTCATAATCTCGTCGGCATAAAGTTCCTTTTCTCCTGTTTTGGAGTCAACTCTGACAATCCATAAACCTATGTTAAGACCGCTTAAAATGGTCTTAATTTCCAGGTTAACTGAGGATGGTCCGTTACGTTTTTCTTTGTTTAACTGTTGAATATAGTTAAGACGATTAATGTACGCTTCGGAATCAACCTTAAAGTACTTGTCTTCTAAAATCTCGGCAGAACATGGTCTGTCAAACAAATAGCCTTGGAAGAAATCTGGACGAAGAGAGGAGAGAACAAACAGTTCCTCTTTTGTTTCTACGCCCTCAAGGCAAACCTTTAGAGAATTGGACTTTGCAAATTCCAAAACGTTGTATATCAGGTTGTAGTTGTAACCGTTTTCTTTAATATCGCGAATGAAGACACGGTCAACCTTAAGTATGTTTGCGTGAATATGCTTAAGGTTGCCAAGGTTGGAATATCCTGTTCCAAAGTCGTCGATTGCAATTTGAATTCCTGCTTGTCTGAATTTTGCAATACTTAAGAAAACGTTGCCGCTTTCATCTAACTGGGCAGATTCGGTAATTTCAAGAATCAAAGCGTCACCGGGAAGATTAATATCGCTGAGCATATTTATAATTTGGGGGGTAGTCTCTTCCTTTTGCAACTGCTTTGGAGAAATATTTACGCTTATTTTGAAATCAGGATTATATTTGCGCCATTCTTTACACTGCTTTAAAGCTTCCCTTGTAACCCAAAGACCTACCTCGTTAATGAGACCTGTGCGTTCCAAAATAGGTATAAATTGGTCAGGGAAAATTTGACCCTTAGATTTGGATTTATATCTCAGTAAGGTTTCGGCAGAAATAATGGAATAATCCTCTTCGCTTATTTGAGGTTGGTATACCAGGTAGAAACCTTCAAATTTGTTATTAACGCTTTCTTCTAATTCTTCTAAAAGTTCAACCTCAGAAATCTTCTCAAGTAAACTTTCTTTTGAGAAAAATACAACTTTTCCTACGTCGTCCTTTTTAGCAGTGTTAAGAACTTGAACCGCATAATCGTAAATATTGTCGGCGCTGATGTAAAGGTAAGCGTCGTTAGGAACAACAGATGCAGAAATGGTGCATTTGGTAGCCATAGCATCTTTAAGTTCAGCAAAGATGCTTTCAACATCCAGACTCGAACTTGCATTAAGCAACAGTACAAATCTGTCCTTTTCAGCATGGTATATTTGTTTTAACGGGAATCTGTTTTCGAGTTCTTCGGCTAAAGTTTTCAGTAGACTGTCGCCATATTCGGAGCCATGTTTAAGGTTGATTCCTGAAAGATTGTCAATATCAATGAGCATCAAAGAACTGAAATTTGACATTTCTTTAGTTTGCAAATCTATCTTTAATTTGGCTTTATTAAACAGGGTGGTAATAGGATTGTATAAGAACTTTATTGCGTTTTGTGATATTCTTCCGATTAAAACAAAATGACTGTCGGTTTCGTCTTTAATAACGTTTCCGCGGCAGTTGACCCAACGCATGCTGTTGTTACTCATCATACGGAAATTGAGGTCGATGGTTTCACTGTCACGATTTAATACCGAAGCAATTGCGTTTTTAAGAAGTAAATGGTCGTTGGTGTGAACATATTTAAGAAGGTCTAAAATGCCGTTGTAACGCTCATCCATGGTAGCAACGTTAAAGAACCTGTCTTCTTCACCAAAAAAGCATAAAAATCCGGTTTCAATGTTCATTAAATACAAATAGTCATCGGTGCTTGCTTTTAGGGATTTTAATAATTCACAGTATTTATCTATCTGCAATTGTTTAATGCCTTTAGCACCTTGCTGCCAAGGGAAGGTTTCCTTTTTAGTTTCGGCCTTGTTTTTATACATTTTCTTGTCTGCACGGCGTAAAACGTCAGAAAGATGAGAATCTTTAATCTTGTCAAAACGAGAGAAACCATATGCGCAAGATACCATACAATCAGGGTAACCTTCAACTGAAATGGTTTTCATACTTTCCATACAAGACAGAACTTTTTGACTGTTATTTGTGTTTTCTTCTTCAGGTATAATAACAACGAATTCGTCTCCGCCAAGACGATAAATGTCTGTCGTGTCAAAGAATGCAGCCAAATGATTTGCAACAGTTTGAAGAAGCTTGTCACCTGCCATGTGTCCAAAAATGTCATTGGCAATTTTAAGCTTGTTAACGTCAAAAACAGCCACTGAAAAATCGGCTTTATCTTGAGAAATTTCCTCGTTGAGAACATGTTCTCTATCTATAAACGCAGCCTTATTGCCTACGCCGGTAAGACCGTCAACATGAGCTTCTTTATGAAGCAAATGAATTTGTTGACGCAATATTTTTCGTGTTTCAATAAATGTGTTGGTCAGTTCTCCTATTTCGTCATAAGTTTCGTTTTTAATATCAAAGTCAAACTCCCCGTCGGTTAAACGCTTGGCGGCTTCATTGAGCCTTCTGATAGGACGAGCCAATTTTACGCTTACTAAAAACGCAACAAATAAAGCCACTAAAACTACAACACAGGTAATAGATATATTTGCTATTGTAAGTTTAGTCTGCTCAGAATAAATTTCACTTATTGGTGCAAAACAAATCATTAACATTCCGTTTTTAAGTTTGCAACTTGCCAACTGCTTTTTAACACCGTCAAGCTCGTAGGGAATTAATTCCTTAGTGCTGGTTTCTTTTGTAAGTTTGTCTATAACGCCTTCAAAACCTGGGTCGCCTTCACCAATAAGCTTGCCGCGTTCAAAATTAGGGTGATAAAGAACAGTGCCGTCGCTTTTTAATACAGCCGCTTGTCCGGAGTTAAAAATAGAAACTTCCTTTGCAAGATTAACAACGTGCTCTGTGAAAATATCTGCGCCTATAACACCAACAAGGGTATCGTTTTTGTATACTGGAACAACGTAAGAAATAATATAGCGGTCAAGTTTTGCTTCGTAATATGCCTCAAACCAAGTTGCTTTACCGCTAATAGTTGGAATGTACCACCAGCCAACGTTTCCATTATCAGTTTCAGCATACTCAGAGATTTCAACTAACGGATGATATGTAAATTTGTCACTTTCTTTGTATTTCACATAGTAAAATCCGTCTGTACCTTCAATAAAAGAAGGGTCATAATGAAGGTATATAGCGGCAGCACCTACAGTGTTTTCTATGTGGTGTAACGCATTTTTCTTTACTTCTGCAGAGAAACTGTTTCTGAAAGACGTGTCTTTAAGCATATCTACGTTTGGTAGTTCTGATTCTACGTAGTGCGCGAGGGTGTTTACCGATTCCTCTATCTTAGCAAAGGTAATGTCGATTTTATCTGCATTGTTTTTGCACAAAAGTCGCATATTTTCAGTAGAACTGTTTTTAATAACGTTAGAGGTAAGGGAGATGCCAAAGGCACCTATTATTAGAGAAGATATTAAAACGCTGAAAAAGAGTAACCACATGATTTTTGCTCTGATTGATTTCATTATCTTATCACCACTAAGCTTAAATATATTTATTCATTATTTATTATACCACAATTTTGTCAAATAGCAATAGAGAGCTTAACAGTTAATAAAATAAAAAAACCTTGGGAAAATCCAAGGCTTTTTATTCTGTTTCTTCTACGGAAATAACAGGCTTGCCGTCTTTGTCAAGCAAAACTGTCATTCCACCGGCATAGCCGCTTTGACGGTATAAATAATTAACGCCGGTTTCTTTATCAACCCAGATTTCCATCGAGCCCATACTCTGGCTGTAAACTTTTATAAATCTTTTGTCTTTGTTCATTATATAGCCCCCCACATTTTCTTTAAAACTAATTATAACATAAATAAACTGAATTTTCCATCAATTTTTCTACATTCCGTTGACAAATTATAACTCAAATGCTAAAATTATAAAGCAAATTCCAATGAAAAGCAGAAGAGGTAATACAATGAAGCAAAAAATAGAAGAACTCATCTCTAAAATGACCTTGGAACAAAAAATAGGTCAGCTTAATATGGAACCTATCGTAGATGATAAAAATAGATTTGAAGAACTAAAAGATTTGGCTCGAAAGGGGCTTATAAGTTCCTGCATTATGGCAGAAGACGGTCTGGCAGGCAATAGTGAACAAGAACAGTTTCTTATTTCGGAACTTAACGAAATTCAGCGCTGCGCCGTAGAAGAAAGCCCTCTTGGTATACCTCTTATTTATGCACGAGACATTATTCACGGATGCAGAACTATTTTTCCTATACCTTTGGGACAGGCGGCAACCTGGGATTACGACCTTATACGCGATGCTGCAGAATTAATGTCAAAAGAAGCAAATAACGATGGCGTTAGACTTACCTTTACTCCCATGTTGGATATCTGTGTTGACCCAAGATGGGGAAGAGTAATAGAAAGTCCGGGAGAAGACCCGGTTCTTGGCAAAATGTTTGCAAGGGCTTCGGTAGAGGGAATACAAGGTAATGATATGTCACAGGAAGGCAGATTAGCTGCCTGTGCCAAGCATTATATTGGCTATGGCGCCTCTCAGGGCGGCCGAGATAAAGACCCGTCTGAATGGTCGGATTATTCTCTGCATAACCGCGCATTACCTGCTTTTGAGGAGGCAGTAGAGGCAGGAATCGCAACAGTAATGAGCGCCTTTAATGAGATTAGCGGAGAACCTGCCAGTGCAAGTAGATATTATCTTACCGACGTTCTTCGTGGCAAACTAGGATTTGATGGCTTTGTAGTCAGTGACTGGGCTGCCATAGAACGTCTTAAATGTCAGGGTGTCTCAGACAACGACCTTCTTTCTGCAATTCTTGCGATTAATGCAGGTGTAGATATGGATATGGTTGACGAGGTCTATAAAAAGAATCTTCCCAAAGCCATAGAGGAAGGCAAAGTTTCTATGGAAACTCTTGATGAAGCGGTGCGACGAATTC
This sequence comes from Acutalibacteraceae bacterium, assembly GCA_045587065.1. GTDB lineage: Bacteria > Bacillota > Clostridia > Oscillospirales > Acutalibacteraceae > SFWF01. The sequence continues at coordinate 5,963 of JAZNBQ010000060.1, forward strand.
TGAGTATAAAATTCCGTTTAGGACTTTTTCAGCGACCTTATTCTAAAGCTGATGGCGTAAGAGCGGTTACAGAATCGTCACTTGAAAAAGCCAGAGAAATGAGCACTCATTCTATGGTTCTGCTTAAAAATAACGGAGTTCTTCCTTTAAAAAAGGGAGAAAAGGTTAACGTATTTGGCCCATATGCTACTGAAAAGGCAAGTCTGCTTGGTAGTTGGCATGCCAGTGGAGAAGCAAAAGACGTTGTTCCGTTTTTTGATGGAGTGTCTGCAGTTAACGGTAGTGACAACACTTGCCTTGTAAGTGATGAAAATAATGCAGAACAAACCGACGTGTGCCTTGTAGCTGTGGGAGAAAGTTGGACTATTACAGGCGAGGGCAAAACAATGCCTAATATTGAATTGCCTGAAGAACAAGCGGATGCAATCCGCAAAGCCAAGGCTTTGGGCAAAAAGGTTGTGGCGGTTTTCTTTGCCGGCAGACCTCTTGCTTTTGAAGAAATTTTAGAAGATTGTGATGCTATTCTTTGGGCTTGGCACGGTGGCACTATGTGTGGCCCTGCCGCCGCAGATATTATATTCGGAGATTTCAATCCTTGCGGCAAACTACCTATTACCTTCCCAAGATATACAGGGCAGATTCCAATTCACTATAACCACAACAGAAACGAGTTTGGAATAAATGCATATTATGAGCACCATTACTACGTTTCGACTGTAGGCAACAGTACGCCTTTATTTGTTTTCGGAGAAGGAAAATCTTATACGCAGTATGAGTATAAGAATTTTAAAACCGCTAAAAAGCAAGATGCCTTTGAAATTACCTTTGATATACATAATAAGGGAGCTTTTGACGGCTTCGAAATATCACAATGTTATATTCAGGACTTGGTGGCAAGTATGGCAAGACCTGTTAAGGAACTAAAGGCCTTTGAGAAAACCTTCATAAGAAAAGGAGAAACAAAGACGGTTACCTTTAGTTTAAATAAGGACGACTTGTCTTTTTACGATAGACACGGCAAAAAGATTTTTGAGGACGGAGAATTTAAAATCGAGGTAGGAAGCTCTTGCCGAGACATTCACTATTCCACCACTGAAAATCTGAGTTTTTAATAAGCAAAAAGACCTCGTTTAAAAATATTTAAATGAGGTCTTTTTACACTTTACAACTGATAATAAAAGTGCTATACTATTTGTGCTATTATTGAAAGAGAGGTATTTTTGTTATGGCAAAAACTACTTTTATTGCAGCAGGCGATGCTTTTGCTACTAAGAGACTGCCTAAAGGCGGTTACGAGGGTTTTGCAGAGGTTCAGGCTTGTGTAAAATCCCATGACGTTGCTTTTTTAAACTTAGAAAGTACCTTCCACGATAACGAAGGAATTCCGTCCGCCCTTAGCGGAGGTACTTGGGCTATGTCTGACCCAAGAATTCTTGACGATATGAAAGAATATGGCTTTAATATTTTTAATACTGCCAACAATCATTCTTGCGACTATAGTCAGAGTGGAGTTTTAGCGACTATTGAGCACCTTAAAGAAAGAGATATGATTTTTGCAGGCACAGGTAAAAACCTAGGCGAAGCCTCAAGACCTTGCTATATCGAAACCAAAAATGCCAGAGTTGCTATGATTGCTTGTAACTCTTCAAATAACGATTCTGCCCGTGCAGGTGCGCAAACAGGAGATCTTCCCGGTCGTCCCGGTGCTAATCCAATGCGTTGTATGAAGCGCTTCCACGTAGATAAACCACATTTTGATATGGTTAAGGAACTTGCAGAGGTTACAAAGGTTAATGCTTCTGCAGAGCGCAGTGTAGAACTAGGTTATTCCGCTCCTTTCCCTGAAGGACAGTTCCCATTTGGCGCAAGTCGCTTTATTTTAGACGACCGCTGCTTTGTAGAATCTGTTCCTCATGCAGGAGATATGCAGCGTATGATAGAGCAGATTAAGGAAGCTAAAAAACAGGCTGATATCGTGCTTGTTAGTATACATAGTCATTTTTATGACGAAAGACAAACCAATCTTCCATCACAGTTTATTGAAATCTTTGCTCACAACTGTATTGATGCAGGCGCCGACGTAATCATCGGACACGGCCCTCATGAGCTTCAGGGTATCGAGAAGTATAATGGTGGTTTAATCCTTTATTCTATAGGCAACTACATATTTGAAACCGAAACTGTAGCTCTTCAGCCATGGGATGCTTATGCAAACAAAGGCTACAGAACCGATATGCAGGTTGGCGAATATATGGACCTTCGCAGCAAGAATGGTACTGCAGGTTATGGCACACTTCCTGAAATCTGGAACTCAGTTATGGCAGCGTGGACTATGGAAGACGGTAAAGTTACCGAAGTTCAGCTATACCCTGTAACCTTAAATATGGAAAAATCCAGAGCACAAAAGGGACGTCCTGTTATGAACAAAAGTGAAGAAACACTAAAATATCTGGCAGAACTCTCTAAACCATACGGCACAGAGATTGAAATCAAAGACGGCGTAGGCTATATTCATTTTTAATCTTAAAATAAATGCACCCACCAAAAAGGTGGGTGTTTTTTTATATATTTTCATTTAACAAATAATAAATCATTTTTTCAGGGTTATCTAAAAAGTTTTTTGTGATTTTAAAATGCTCTGTATCTTTATAATCTACGTTTTTAATGCCGTCTTCAGAAAACTCCAGAATCTGAGCATTTGGAAAAGACATTAAGATAGGGGAGTGAGTAGCGATAATAAACTGAGAGTTTTTCTTTACTAAACTGCTCATTTCTGCCAATAAGGTTAGTTGTCGCATGGGAGATAAAGCCGATTCAGGCTCGTCTAATATGTAAAGTCCGTTGCCGAAAAAACGGTTTTGAACAATAGACAAAAAACTCTCTCCGTGGGATTGTTTGTGCAGAGAAATACCGCCGTATCCACCTATTATAGGTGCATCAAATGATGGAAGCTTGTCCATATCATCAATGTTGGTGGCAACGTTGTATAAGCTTTCTGCTCTTAGGAAAAATCCGTCTTTAGCAAAACCTTTTTTAGCAAGGTCGATGTGTCTGTAAAGTTCAGAATGTGTCTTATTTGTTGAAAAGGTGAAATTTTTTGAGCCGCCTTCAGCATTAAATCCATAGGCTACTGCAATTGCTTCGAGCAATGTGGATTTCCCTGTGCCGTTTTCGCCAACAAAAAAGGTAACGTCGGCAGGAAAATCTAAACCACCGGTCTTTTTTAAAAACTTAATAACAGGCAGACTGTTCAGATATGAAGATTTCTCAATATTATCATCAAATAAAATACTATTGATATACTTTTCCGACATAATATCACCTCTCACGTTGCCCATTATTTTAAGTATAACATATATGAGCTGATTTTTCCATAATTAACGCATATTTATCATATTGAGTTCTCTGTCAGTAGAGCATTAATAATTGACAAATATTTAAAATCTTGTTATATTTATTTAAGTATACTAGTAAAGAAAAAAACCCATGCTTAGAAAAAGCGTTATGAAGGATGTGGAATATACTTGAGCTATTTATCCCTTGCATTTGGTGTTTTTGTTGCTTTCCTGGTTGCACTTTTTTATATGGTCCCTGTAAAACTACGTGGGTTTGTGCTGCTACTGGGAAGCTTAGTTTTTTACGGCACTTATGATTTAAGATATTTTGTATTTTTGCTATTTGCAGCAGGTTCAACCTACCTTGCCGCGCGAATGGTTTATAAAAAGCCGCGAAAAGTCATTTTAATACTCACAGTTGTCTTAAACGCTGGGGTTTGGTTTGTGCTTAAGGTGTTGCCTTGGGCTACTTTAGTTTTAAAGAGATGCTTAGCGTTTGTTGGAATTTCTTTTTCAGAGCCGGAGTTTAATCTGCTTGTTCCCCTTGGTATTTCCTATTACGTTCTGCAGGCAATTGCCTATTTGGTAGATGCGTATAAGGGAAAGATTAAACCGGAAAAATCCTTCTGGAAATATCTGTTGTTCCTGTCCTGGTTCCCTGCAGTTGTACAAGGACCAATTTCCAGGTATGATAAATTAATGCCTGAGTTGTTGCACCAAAAGAAATATTCTTTTGATACAATGCGTGATAACTTGCTCCTTATATTATTTGGCCTGATTAAAAAAATGGTTATTGCAGACCGTCTTGGTATATTTGTAAACACCTGCTTTAGCCAATATGAAGAGCTTCGCGGCATCATTCTTTATGTTGCTGCAGTAGGCTATGCAATACAGTTGTATACTGACTTTTCCGGTTGTGTAGATATATGCCGCGGTGTAAGTGGCTTGTTTGGTGTTAATCTGGTGCCAAACTTCAATCGCCCTTATTTTGCTCTTTCTATCAAAGATTTCTGGGGAAAGTGGCACATGTCTTTAAGCCAATGGCTGAAGGATTGTATTTATATTCCCCTTGGAGGAAACAGAAAGGGAACCCTTCGCAAATACATAAATATAATGATAACCTTCTTAATCAGTGGTTTATGGCACGGCGCAGGTATTAAGTTCTTCGTATGGGGAGCACTTCATGCGATTTACCAGATTATCGGACAAATGACCGCAGGAATTCGTGGTTGCTTTAAAAAATGGTTCCACGTAAAAGAGAATTCCGTAAGCGAAAGAATTTTTCAGGTAGTAATCACATTTAATCTGGTTACCTTTGCGTGGATTTTCTTCCGTTCCAGTGGATTTATGGATGCAGTATTTTTCATTCGCAATATGGTGTCGGATGTGCAACTTTGGAAATTGTTTGACGGAAGCCTTTATACCCTTGGTTTAAACCAAAACTACTGGGGTCTGTTAATTGCGCATATAGGTCTTCTCTTTGCAAGCGAATGCTTCACCCAAGGACAAAAGGATGTAATAACCGCGCTTACAAAGCGTCATATCATTATTAGATGGGCTATTTACATTGTTTTGATTTTTGATGTGATTCTCTTTGGTGTATATGGAAGCGGCTATAGTCTGAGTAGCTTCATGTATGGAGGGTTCTGATGAAAAAAGTTTTGTCTTGTATTTGTTTTTGCTTGATTTTGGTTTGTCTTGTAGTTAAGGTTGATGACGTTCTTATGTCAAAGTCTATGAACCGATACTATATTTTGGGAAAGCATTTAGAGGAAATAGATACGAAGTTTGATGTCCAGGTGTTTGGTTCCTGTCATGCATACACTTCTTTTAATCCTAATCGTTTAAAGGAAGAAACGGGGCTTAGCTCTTTTGTTATGGCAAACCCCGGAGAAATAATGCCATCAACATACCTTCGTATGTTAGAGCAATTTAAAGACTATACCCCTAAGGTTGCTATAGTAGAGACCTGGGGCATAAATCCTTATGAAACCTATGAAATTACAGAAGAAGTTCTGGGTAAATTTTTCCAGCCTAATATTCAAAACATACCTTTTTCTTTAGAAAAACTAAAGGTTATTCGCGATTTTGAAACACTTAGTATGTTGGAAATGAATTTTCCAATCTCTCAGTACAAGGACCGCATAATGGATAACGACATTAAAGGCTATGACTTCAATTATTCTTTTGATGCAGCAAAAGAGGATGCGTCAGAGTATGTGCGAAACGAGATGATTTCCAGATTAGCAAATTATGGCTTTAAAGTAAATCCAAGCACTAAACTGAACCAATACGAAAAGCTGCAGAACTCTGTGGAAGATGATGATATTTTAGAAATTGAGTCAGATATTTCTAAATACGTCTACAAAATTATTGATTTGTGCAAGGAATATGACGTAGAATTGATTTTCTACCGATCTCCTTACGTTTCCAAGGTTAATGAACTTAGAAAAATTAACTATTTTAAACAAATCTGCCAGGAGAACGACGTGTTGTTCTTGGATTTGGAACAGGGAATAGACTATGATTACTCTACCGACTTTTATGACTATGAGCATTTAAGTGTAACAGGCGCAAATAAAGCTACTGAATATTTAATTCCATATATTTTACAGGCAATCGATAAATAAAATAGCGATATGTTTGTTTGATAGAGTCAAAAAACCTCATTCACCTTTTGTGAATGAGGTTTTTTTGGCAAGCGGTACCGATTTAGATATCGATATAAAACAATTTGATAAACTTGAATTTGACTTTTAGTTATTTGCATATTCAAATAAGCGATACAACTTTTTGGAAAAGCCGCCTGCGTATAGCTTGGCAAAAACAAACTTTTCAAATCCTTTTAATTCGTCTATGTGTTTTTCAGGTATCATTATGTGTTCTTTTACAAAAGTAAGTTTGTCACTCTGATAGGATTGCGGATTGTCTATGCCATAAACCTCGGTTACTCCCACATCGTTTATCGGATTCCTGTGCTTTGACATCTTAGCAGCAAAGGAAGTGTAGCAATCCACCAAAAGAGAGATGTTTTCAAAATGAGCGCATAAACTGTCCGTAAGATTCTTCATCTCGTCTATCGTTAAATACATACTCACGCCTTCCATAATGACAATGGCAGATTTGTTTTCTTTAATCGCCGTGAGCCATTTGCAATCTCTTGCATCGCCTGCAATCATCTGATAGTGCTCAGACTCGGAATAGTATCTTCTTCTCTCTGTAATAACCTCTGCAAAATCTATATCATACCACTTGCGATTATCAGATCCGATTCTTATAACGCGGCTATCCATTCCGCAACCGATATGTATAACTACTGCATCCTGCAAGTCCGTCATTCTCTGATTAAGCCATTCGTCAAATACGGCAGAGCGAACACCCATATAATAGGCAAGCCATTTGGATTTGGATTTTCCTTTGAGAGCAAACCCTTCTGCCTCCCATATTTCTTCGGCTTTTTTATCATCAAGAAACAAGCCCTTTTTGCTAACGTAAGATTTACCGTATAGGGGAATGTATAACGTTTTGTTTACGCTGTTCATATATACTCCTACAAATTCTTATTTATTGAACTGATTATATCATAAATTTCTAAACTTTTCCATCTATCGCGACGTCACCTCGGGAACCCGAAGGTCGTTTTTGCAAAAAAAGAAAAGACCCTGCTTTACAGCAAAGTCTTTTTGGCTCGTAGCACCGAAAAAGATATCATTTACAACTCCTTTCTTTTTTCATAATTGTGTGCTATAATATGTTATGTAAACTAATTTTTACAGAGAAATGTTCTAAAATGGAGGTTTCGTTATGAAAAAAACAATCTTATGGATTATTACCATTTGCTTGGTTATAAGTCTGATACCTGTGCCGGCATTTGCTGTAACGGAGCATACCCATTCCTGGTCCGATACTTGGACAGCCAACGATACACATCATTGGCACGCTTGTGCTAATGATAATTGCAACATTACCTCCGAGTCAGAGTGTAGTGGATACGGAGCGCATGACTTTAGCCAGTATCCGTATCGCTGCATCGTGTGCGAATTCAGTACGTTTCATGAGCATTACGGTGGAAATGCAACGTGCCAATATAATGCTATCTGCGAAGGCTGCGGAACAACATATGGCAACACAAACCCCAACAATCACCAAAGCCCGGAAGGATATGGCGAGAAGATAGATGCTGCCACTCACAGGATCAAGTGCTGGTGCGGTCATGTTTTTGTTGCTTCTGAACCCCATAATTTTACACCCTGGAGTAAAAACAGCGATGGTACAGAGGAACGCTGGTGCCAGGACTGCCTTTACGCAGAAACCCGAAACGCACAACACGTCCACAGTTATTCTAAAGCTACCTGTGTAGCTCCTTCTACTTGCTTGTGTGGTAATACTACCGGCGAGAAAGATCCTTCAAAACATACCGGTGGAACAGAAATCAAGAATGCAGTTTCTGCAACCGTTGATAAAGAAGGATATACAGGCGACACTTACTGTAAAGGCTGTGGCGAGAAGATTGCAGATGGCAAAACAGTTCAAAGGTTGAGTGCGGTTGCTGTAAAGATTGATGAGAACGCAGGGGTGGAAAACGTCACGTTTCTTCCTGCGGAAGGGATAGATGTTCCTAACGATGCTTCTCTCGTGGTTACGAACCAAAAGATCGGGCTTGACCCCCTCCTTTCTATACTTGAACCGGAGAGAAATATTTCTGTAAATCACTTTGGATCATCGGCACTTGCAGATGCTATTTATACCCATACCAATGGCACAGAATATCGTTCCGGCGAATTTGTAATGATTGACGGTGAAAAATATTGTATTGGCAGATATGACGGAGAAGGCTCCGTGCTTTCGATGATCCGCTTGTCAGACGGCGTGATGCGTGACTTCGATATGTCAACATCGCAGTTTAAGGAGAAAGACGGATTTCGGACAAGTCTTCAACAGACAGAGGATGAGTTCATCCGTATAGACGGAGTCCTGTATAATACTCCGGTTTCCTATACAAATGAGGATGGCACTCACATGATGGTTTTATACCATGAAGGAAAACCGGCGGGTATGATCAATGAAGGTCTGATTCAGCTCTACGATGATCTTACTCCAACAAAAGCTCCTGCTATGGGTTCAAGATATCTCGGCTCTGTTACACCCGATATTACTCTTGACGGGTTCAATTTATCCCCCGGTAAAAAGTACGATGTTTATTTGATTGGAGCAAATGATATTACGCTTCGGTCGGGTAACGGTGAAACACTTTTTACGGATAACGACAGCAAAAGAGAGAAAATTGGTACTGTTTCGCAGACATTCGATCTCGGAACATTGGGCTTATCGGGATCGCCGTTTGATGACACGGACGAAATGCAATATATTGCATTGCATTTTTCTGATGACGATTACACGAACTTGAATGTAGCAGATCTCGATTTTGGCGAAATCAGTTTATCTGAGGATAAATCACAACTCTATACAACATTTTCAACCTACCATTTCTCGCCCTTCGCCGTGTATGCTATTAGAGAGGCGCAAGAACCAGAAATTAAGGTAATTACATCCGATGTAAAGGTTGATTCCAATAACCTGACTTGGCTGTGGATTTCAATTGCTGTTGTACTTATTGTAAGTGCTTCTACAGTTTTTGTAGTCATAAAAAATAAAAAACCAGAGAACTAAACAAGTAATCGCAGAACATACCTGCATTGATTTTCTTGCTGTTTTTATCAAAATACTGCATGGCCATTTCTCCTTTCCGATTTATTTACTCATCCTCATGGTAAGAGGAGGGAGTACAAAATAAAAAAGGAGGTTGCACATTGTTGGTTGCTTTGGCGTGATTTGAACCAACGGTCTTGTTTTTTATCTGCGGAGAAAATACTGCGGTCAGCTCGGTGGCTCTGACAGTCTCCCAGACTGTCATTCACTACCACCTCGCCCTTCGAGTTATTCGCCCTTCGGTCTCATAACCCGAAGAGCATAAACTCAAAATCTTTTTCCAGAACAAGAAAAATCCTCACTCACCAAAAGGTGAATGAGGATTTTTGGCAAGTCGCACCGAAAAAGATATCACCGAATTTTTAGGAAAATCCGCTTGTGACAAGGCTTTTTCGGACTTTTTTATATTTTTTCTCGGTGCGTGTCATAGTTGATGATCTTTCTTGTCCCTTTTTATTGAGAACCGAAAAAGAT
>JAZNBQ010000061.1:0-2441 GCA_045587065.1 Acutalibacteraceae bacterium
GCAGAATAGGTATCAGTACCGGAAGAAGTAACAACACGGTCAGTAAATGTTGAGTTGTTGCCGCCACCGTGCTCTGCATGTAAAACCAACGCTAAATCCAAAATTTTAGCCTCAAGTTTAGTAAACTTGTTATCAGGTCTAAGCATACTCAAAATATTTTCTGCAGTAGAAAGTTTTGGGTTTTGGTTATTAATAACAAGGTTTTTTCCTTTTATTGAATGCAAATAAGCATGATACGCATAAATGGAAAGTGCAGGGAAAGTTGAAATCAATTTTATTGACTGTCTTAGCACGTTTTGAATAGAGATATCATTAGCAGTATCATCGTATGAATAAAGAGTTAACACACTACGAGATAAAGAGTTCATGATATCTCCGTTAGGAGCTTTAAGTATAACGTCTCTAACAAAATTGTTGGGAAGATTTCTATTCGATATTAAAACGTTAGAAAAAGATTTTAATTGCTCCTCATTGGGAAGTTTACCAAATAATAACAAATAAACTGTTTCTTCAAAACCGAAACGGTCTTCGTTCAAAAAGCCATTTACCAAATCATTGATATCAATACCACGATAATAAAGTTCGCCGTCACAAGGTGTTACAACGCCATCAATTTCTTTAGCATAGTAACTGGTAGAAATCTCGGTAAGACCTGTAAGAACTCCTTTACCGCTTTGGTCACGCAGACCTCTGTTAACTTTATGTTTATCAAACAAACTCGGTTCAATTTTGTCGTTTTCAACACATATTTTTGAAAGCTCCAAAATTTCGGGTGTTATTGCTGAATATTTTTTTGAACCCATAATTACTCCTCTTTTTAATATAATACAATATTATATACTTAATTACCTATTATTGTCAATGAAAACTACATTAATTATTGCAAAAAAGACAGAATGCATATTTTCATTCTGTCTTTTTATCTTATTGAATATTTAAAAGTTTATCGAAGTATTTGCAAAGCTCATACATTTGTTTTGTTGAGTCTTTTGCATAGTCTGTAAGCAATTTGCTTTCCTTATTTCTTGCAATATTTTCAGTAGGTATGCCTTCGAGACACATATTGTATTTTGCAGTAAGTGGATAAGGAATTCCAAACTCAGTAAATGCCAATGAACCTAACAACGCTTGAACAATTTCAGCCTTTTCAGGTTCTTTCTCAAAATTTTCACAAAGCCAAACATATAGTTCAGGATGATAATTGGCCATAACACCGCAATAACCGCCACAACCATATTTCATTGACTCAAGAAGTGTTTGAGCATTAGCATTTAATAGTTTAAAGTCACTACCACCTAAAATTGACATTCTTTCTTTAATTATATCAATATCGCAACAAGTGTCCTTCATATAACGGAATCTTTTTGTGCTAAGGCAAAACTCTAAAATCTTGGGTGTAACCAATCTTTTATATGGCATTGGACATTCATAAAGGCCAAGCGGTATGTCTTCAGGCAGTGAAGCTATAACTTTTTTAGCATTTTCAATCCAAACATCATCGCCCTCGTTATTGGGGTCAAAACGGTTTGTGATGAAAATTAAAGCGTCTGTTCCTGAATCTGCAACGGCGTTTAATTCAGTAATCTGGTCATCGATAGTTTCAGAAATGTGGCCAGAGGAAACTATAGTGAACTTCCTGCCGCTTTTCTTTTCTAATTCTTTGGCTTTATTCCATACGGTTTTATTAATTTTAACTCTCTCTTCAAGGGATAGGTAAACAATTTCACTTGATTGACATACTGCAAAAATTCCTGAGCATCCCTTATTAAAATACCATTCCACATATTTTTCAACAGTATCGTAATCAACGGTTCCGTCAGAATTATACGGAGTTATCATTGTTGGAAATACGTCCATATTTAACATAAAGCACCTCGTAAGTATATAATATAAATAAAAAAGAACGATTTATAGGTCTAAATCGTTCTTTTTTGGTGATCTATCGGAGATTCGAACTCCGGACACCTTGATTAAAAGTCAAGTGCTCTGCCAACTGAGCTAATAGATCAAATTTGCGACTTTATTATTATAGCAACGTGGCATAATATTGTCAAGTATTATTTTAAAAAAATATAGTAATATTTTTATTGACAACAAAAAATAACTATGCTATAATATTGTGGTCACATTCGGAGGGATATCGAAGTGGTCATAACGAGGCGGTCTTGAAAACCGTTTGGGAGCAATCCCACAAGGGTTCGAATCCCTTTCCCTCCGGCATTTTTTTATTTTTGTTACCAATGGAGAAGTACTCAAGTTGGTGACGATGCGCCCCTGCTAAGGGCGTAGGTCGGCTAACCGGCGCAGGAGTTCGGCTCTCCTCTTCTCCGCCAAAAAACCTCATTCTTAATGAATGAGGTTTTTTTATTTTATAATCTTCGCGTTGAGTTTAAAAATGATTTCAGTCCTTCACCCTTAGGATTTTCAAAAATATCAGTAGG
>JAZNBQ010000062.1:0-4830 GCA_045587065.1 Acutalibacteraceae bacterium
AACAGTTTAATAGGTTTCAACAAGGATGATGTGCTTAATTACATTCATAAAAAGGATGCAGAACTAAATGCACTTTCTAACAAACTTAATGAAACTATTTCAAATCTAAACAAAGAAATTAAAACTCTTAAAGAAGAAATGAGTACGTTAGAAGCTTCTTATAATTCTACCGTAAAGGAAAATTTAGATTTAAAGGTTAAACTAAATGAGTTCGAAGAAAAATCTGCAGAAATTGAAAATTTAAGCAACAAAATCGGCAAATTATATTTAGTTTCACAGTCAAGTGCAAAATCAATTGTTGACAAAGCTAACGAAAATTCTCAGATAATTAATAATCAGATGGAAAGCAGTTTGAAAAATATCGAGACTGCAAAGGAAACGGTTAACGAACTCACCAATAAGATTTTATCTGCTTCTGAGACCTTTGTTGCAGAGCTAAACGAATTCAATAGTTCATTTACCAACGCTAAAGATATGGTTTTAGAAAACAATAATGAAACTGTTAAAATTAATTCCGAATTTGCAGAAATTTATGAAAAGTTAGTTTAAAATGAAAGAATTTATATTAAACACCAAAGAATTATGCGAATACTCCCATAAAATTCACGCAGGAGATAAAGTAGTTTTGTCCGGCAAGGTTTATACCGCAAGAGACGCCGCTCATAAGAAGTTGGAAGAGCTTATCAAAAACAACAAAGAACTGCCCTTTCCCCTTAACGAAGCGGTTATCTATTACGCCGGACCAACACCAACACCAAAAGGACTTGCAATTGGTAGTTGTGGCCCTACAACCTCTTCACGAATGAATTCTTACTCCCCCTTGCTATTCGATTTAGGCGTAAGATGCACAATAGGAAAAGGTCCCGTTAGTCAAGAAGTTTGCGATTCTATCATAAAGAACAACTCCATTTATCTTTGCGCCATCGGCGGCGCAGGTGCTCTAGCAGCCTCATGTATTAGAAAATGTGAGATTATTGCCTTTGACGAACTAGGATGCGAATCCATTAAGCTTTTAGAGTTTGATAAATTCCCCTTAATTTGCGGTGTTGACTGTAGCGGTGGAAATATATTTGAAAAACAATTCTTATAGACGCAAAAAAGGATGTGTAGATTTCTACACATCCTTTTTTTATGAAATCAGGTGATTTGGGAAATCGGGAAAATATTTATTCTTGATTTCCTCAACAGATTTGTCATTCTTTAAATCAACTATAATATCCCAAATCAGTTGTACATCTTCTTTGGCCTTTGACTGTGTGCGACGACCAGGTTTTGCACAATCTACCGCAAAATCGTAAGCGTCTTGCAAACAAGGAATTGCCGCTTGCAAGCCTCGTTCACCGCCTACTCCGAACATACAAATTTGCGCCAAAATAAATAAATAGGTATAAAGCATAGGTTCATACTTATCTGCGCCAAGTGCACCAGTAATGCAAGATAGTCCATCACACATTTTGTTGCAACATTGACCTGCAGCTAAATACTCTCCTTCTTTTAGCGCCTTTTGCATAGCAGCAGAAAACATCTCTAGAGTCACTACACATTTGCGCTCATGTCTCTGCACATACCCCGCAGACCAAGTGCTAGGGTCGGTTTTACTCATGATATCACCTTTTATATGTATAACTTAAATTTTCTTTTTACACATAAACACTATACCGGAAATAATGGTATAGAAATTTAAAAACGGACCTGCAATAATTGCGCCAATAGTATAAACTGCAAACAAGAACAAATTCAGGTCAATTAAGATAAAACATTTAGCCAAGCGATAAATAGCTAAGACCAAATTGGTCTCAAAGACCTTAATTTCTTCAGTTGGAACATGAGCATACCAACTAACCAGTTTTTTTCTGCCGGCCCAACCAATAGGCAAACAAGAAATAAGGAAAGAGGCGCCGTATAAAATGAGCATTTGTTGTGGTGTAGAGCGGTCATCTGCCAGATAACTATTTTCAATTACGGTAATACCAACACACAGACCCACAAAAAGGACAACAAATACTATCATCCAAATAATTACCGATTTTTTTGAACTATTTAAACCTTCAATCATCATAAATCCCTCCAAAATTACAAAATGAGACATATGCTAAGGTAATTTTATCATAATATCTGGTTATTATCAAACCGCTTTTTAAACAAATTTTTTAATATAATTTAGATATTAACGCTAAATATTTTTATTTTATTACTCTTCCTTCTAAATAGAAACGTTTTTCGTCGGCCGTTCCCATTGAGAATGTTTTTCTGGGTAGTGATCCATCAAGAGCAACCGCCTCAAACAGTTCAGATTTTTTCATGCCTTCAAAAATAAATCCAACAGTGTTATCTTCTTTGCAAAGTTGCTTTGTTTCTTCAATTCCATGAATATAATCAATTTTAACGTTAGGATTTTTCATCAGATAATCGTCAAGAAAAGTCTGAAGTGTTCCAACTGGAAGTTTTGAAATCGCATCTAATGTTATAATTTCGCTTCCGTTTTTATCACAAACCTCGAAAGTATGTTTTGTTTTGTTATTAACATTGCCAAAATAATTATTCATCTCAGCAATTAAATTTTTTTTGTCAACTCCAAAAAGCACACGATAAATAGGTTCAAACTCAATTGATAAGTCATGAATATTAACAACCTCTACTAAGGCAAATTTTGATTTTTCCGTTTTGTTAATGTTATGACTTTCTTTAGCAGATGCAAGAGAGTGGTTACCATCTCCCACCGCAAATAAGAGGCCATCCTTAACAAGATTATTTAATTTTTCATTAATTAAATCCTGATTTGCTTTGTCAATGTAAAATCCTTTTATCTCACCGGCATTCTCCATTAACTTGAAATCATAAGCACAGGCAAAATCAGAGCTGTTTTCCTCAATACCACCAATTACCGTGTTGGCAGGGTCGTCTATAAATAATAATATGTGTGGTAATTCAAGATAGGCATCTTTTCTGATTCTGACCCTTGGTGGAATTCTTTCTACAACCGTCTCCTCAGTAGCCCTTGTAAGAGAATTGCTACCTTTTCTGTAATCGTAATCTTCAAGATTAATCATACCAACTATACCATGACGGATTTTGTTGTTTGGGAATTTTCTCTCAACATAAATCATTGAAGATGTGACCGTCTCAAACACACCGGAATCAAGATAATCTTTCATGGTGTTATTAATTTTTTTAAGCTTATCTTCAGTTTGGTCAAGATAAACTTCCGGAAGTATCAGATTTAGTGCAGAAGGACTAACTCCGACATAATCCTCCACTCTCTTCCAATAAGACTTATCAGAAGTATATTGGTCACATGCGATAACTGCCCATTTAGACAGATCGCATTTTGGCATTAAAATATCTGCAGGATATAAGAATTTTTTCATGATGGCTCCTTAAATTAATGTGCTAATGGATGGAATTTTCTATAATCTTGAGCATACTTATTTTTCATAAGACTTGCATAAATATTTGTTGTTGAAATATCGGCATGTCCCAACATCTCTTTTATATCGTTAATATCTGCGCCGTTTTCAAGCAAGTGAATCGCAAAAGAATGTCTCAAGGTGTGTGGAGTAATATCCTTATCTATCTTTGCTGTACCGGCATAATGTTTAACTATTTTCCAGAATCCCTGACGCGAAAGAGCTTCTCCATTCATATTGACAAATAAATGATTATCGTCTTCCGAATTAATAAGAACCGGCCTTACTTTGGTTATGTAAATATTAAGCGTGTTTACTGCCGCAGGATAAATAGGAACTATTCTGCTGTTTTTGGAATTTCTTAAATTCACTATGCCTATCTGCAGGTTTATATCATCAACCTGAAGTTCAACTAGTTCAGATACTTTCATTCCTGTAGCATATAAAAGCTCAAGCATAGCCTTATCACGAATGCTCTTATAATCGTTGCCGGAGGGCTGAGCTAAGAGTTTCAAAACCTCTTTACCGGTAAGTATTTCAGGTAACTTTTTCTCTACAGACTTAACCTTAATAGCGTTTACAGGATTTTCATTGCAGATTTTTTTCTTGTTTAAATAAGTATAGTAACATCTAAGCGACGCTCTTACCCTGGAAATAGTTGCTTGCGATTTACCAAGTACTGTTAAATACTCAAAATATTTCTTTATAGTATCACTTTTTACTGAAACAGTATCATTAATTTTATTAGAAAAACAAAATACAGAAAATTGCCCGATATCACGTAGATATGACTCGAGCGTATTTTGAGATGATTTTTTTTCAGTTTTTAGAAATTCTTCAAACTCAAAAATATAGTCCTGCATTTTTACATCCTTCTAAATCTTAAAAATTAAAAAATTTAATAAACAAGGCCGAACATCCTAAATCTAATATAACTGAAAGGATAACTAGCCCCAGAATAACCAAATGTCGATAGCAATAGTTTTCAAAATCAATAAAAATGTTAGTGTTTTTCTTGGATTTAATACATATACCTGCTAAAACAACAGAGAAAGCCATAGATTCTCTAACCGATAAAATTAAAGCTATGATTGAAACTATTGAAAACGGCAAAAATACCAAAGCGTTAAAGACAATGCCTATAAGCTGATATGTGCCATAAATATACCCTAAGTATGTACCATAAAGAAAGCCTTTATAAACCAAAAACAAAGGAGACAATATGCAACCTACTATAGAGGTGCCACAAACAAATGTTATTAAAGGAAAAGGTAAAATAAAAAGCAAAGAGTTAAACAAAAGGCTACCGAAATTTCCCTCTTTCCTTATAAAAACGAATTTTTCCATTTCTACTTTAATAAAGTTTAGCAGCGAATTGTTTTTAAACACAAAAATACAACCAAAGAAAAAAGAAATTATAAAT
>JAZNBQ010000063.1:0-3642 GCA_045587065.1 Acutalibacteraceae bacterium
ACTTGAGATAGCCTTGGCGGAGCCAGCGGTTGACGGTGTTATCGGTATAGCCTGTGATGGCGATGACCTGCGGTATGGTGAGTGCATCGGGTACGGATTCGAATTCCTGTTCAAGCCACGGGCGGAAGTCGGACGGCAGAGAGGAAGGAAATCCTGTTTTGCGCGGTGGGGGTTTGCGATTACAACTATATTTTGCTGTTGAGAACTCGGCGTGGGGTGTAACGTATTTTTCGGGGTGCTTTTGTGAGTCCTCTATGTATGTGAGCAAGTCTCCCTTCAGCACGGTATATTTTCTTGTTCTCTTGCCCGTGTTCTGGCATTTGATGAAGCCATTATTCAACATCCACGCACACTTGCGTTTGCTGATATGCAGGGCGCACCGCACCTGCTCTCCCGACAGTACTTGCGGTAGGCTGCTCAGCATTTCTTATCACCTCGGATAGTAAATCTTCTGCCTGTATTGTTAGCAGTTTTAACGAGGTAATCGATGAGTGCATCCTTGGTGAAGATGTAACCGCCTTTGTAGGTGTAGGAGTCTATCTCACCGTTTTTGAGCGCGGCGTAGATTGTGTTCTTACCAACGGGCGACCACCGTGCTGCTTTCATCGGTGTTAAGATATCGGGGCATTTTTTAAGCATCTTTTCATAGGCTTCTCTTTGTTTTTCTTGATTCATTTTTATTCTCCTTGTGTTTTCTTTGCCCGAGAACACACAAAGGTTTTGATAGGTTTCTCGCACCCATCTCGCAGTTTTCTCGCAAAAATTCAGATGTTTTTCAATTTCTCGCAGAACAGACGGAAATATTGTAGATTTTAGGGACGGAGAGGGGCGGTGCGGTAGATACTGCCTTTTGCTCGAAATGCTGTGTTCTCAAAAGGAACCTAGGGTTCGAATCCCTAACTCTCCGCCAAAGAAACCATCCCTTTCGGATGGTTTCTTGCTTTTTTTGCGAGAAAATGGTAACATAGATACATAAATACAGTTTAAGGAGTAACAATGATAAGACTTGGCACCGTTGGAACAAGCGGTATTTGTGACAGTTTTTTAGAGGGAGCGGCTCTTACCAATAAGTTTAGTCTTGCTGCCATTTATTCAAGAAAGATTGAAACAGGCGCTATCTTTGGAAGAAAGCATCAATGTGATAAGATTTTTACCAATTTAAAAGAAATGGCAGAAAGCGATTTAATAGATGCGGTTTATATTGCAACGCCTAACCTGTTTCACTGGGAGCAGTCAAGACTTTTTCTTCAAAATGGTAAGCACGTAATCTGCGAAAAGCCAATTGTTACCAATGCAAATGAATATGAGGAATTAAAAGCTCTTGCTGACAGAAAAGGATTAATCTATATGGAGGCAATTATTCCTCGTCATATAAAAACATATAAAAGCGTTAAATCGGCTTTGAGTAAAATCGGAAAGATTAAAGATGCCGATATTAAGTATTTGCAGCGTTCAAGCCGCATGGATGCTTTTTTAAGGGGCGAACATGTAAACATATTTGATATGTCGTTACATGCGGGAGCGCTAATGGATTTGGGAGTATACTGTGTGTATGGCGCAGTTGATTTATTAGGGGCGCCTAATGGTATAACTGCAGATAAGATATTGCTTTCAAACGGAGCCGACGGTGAAGGCAGTGCAGTCTTTTATTATGATGATTTCAAAGCGAAGCTTACCTATAGCAAAACGCGAGATGGTTATTCGCAAAGTGTAATAAAGGGCGAAAAGGGCAGTTTAACTATTGATATGATTTCGCAGTACACAGGGGTTACTCTCGAAACGGGAGAAGAGGAAACAATTATTGCAAAAACTCTTTCCAAGGCACAGCAAATGAGAGGAGAAGCGGAACGCTTTGCCGACTACATTTTAGATTTTAAAACAAACAAGGAAGATTACGAAAGGGCAGGAGAGCTTTGTTTGTTGGTTCATAAAAGTATGGACGAAATTAAAAAAAGCGCCAATCTATCATACGACATAAAATAGTAAAAACCTCGTTCCAAAGGGAACGAGGTTTTCTTTACATAATAATAAATTTATAACTTTCTAATATCTTCAGATACTGTATAAGCCTTTCGTATAGCGGCTCTGCTTTTTCACCAAATTTCTCTTTTACTTCAAGGCCTAAAGCCTGTACAGTTTTTTCTCCGTCTAAAACAGGCCATATAAAACTGCCCATCTCGTCAAGATGAATATAAGATATTTTTGGCTTTTTAAGAAGGACTTGAAAAATACGATTCATAACACCTTTGTTTTCAAGTTCTAAGGCAACATCGCCATTTTTTTCGCTCCATTTAATTAGGGGATTGCGAGAAGGCTTAAGCTCTAAATAATTCACACTTGTTTTTTGCTTTTTCATAAACTAGTTTCTCTTTCTGAAAAGTGAGAATTTAAGAAGAGTAAGAATAATAATTGCAAATAGCACAAGGCCACCGATAGTGGAAACAGGCGCAGGGATGAAACTTGATAAATCAATAACTGAGCCAATTCCAAATACAGCAAGAAGAGCAAGTAAAATACCCACAAGTCCTTCGCCTGCAATCATACCTGAGCAGAAGAGAATGCCGTCGTTAACAATGGCGTCTTTTTCTGCCTTGTCGCGCTTTAACTTGTCAAGAGCAAGTCTAACCAAACCGCCAACCATAATACAAGCGTTAAGCTGAACAGGAAGATAAACACCGATAGCAAAGGGGAGAACCGGAATTCCTAAAATCTCAACAACAACAGCAATAAACACGCCGATAAGAACGAGACCCCAAGGAAGATTTCCGGACATAACACCTTCAATAATAAGCTTCATGAGAGTTGCCTGTGGAGCAGCAAGTTCTTCTGAACCAAAGCCCCAAGCACTGTCAAGAAGAATTAAGGTTCCGCCAATGGCAAGGGCAGAGGCAACAACGCCAATAACCTCACCGATTTGTTGTTTCTTTGGTGTAGCACCTAAAAGGAAACCGGTCTTAAGGTCCTGAGAGGTGTCTCCGGCAATAGCGGCAACAATACAGATAACAGAGCCAATAGCAATGGCACTGCACATACCTGCAACACCGGTGGCTCCGGTAACCTTAAGAATAAGGGTTGCAATTAGAAGGGTTGCAATAGCCATGCCTGAAACAGGGTTGTTACTGCTTCCTACAAGACCAACCATACGAGAAGAAACGGTTGCAAAGAAGAAACCGAAAATTACAATAATAGCTGCGCCTAAAAGGCTAACAGGAATAGCAGGAACGAGCCAAACAAGAAGGGTTAAAATAACAATAGCAATAATAACAACTTTAATGTTAATGTCATTGTCGGTTCTGCTGGTACCGTTAGCACCTGCACTGGATATGCTCTTCATAGCGCCGCTAAAGGTTTTAACAATAAGAGGAAGGGATTTAATAAGACTTATGATTCCGCCTGCGGCCAGAGCACCTGCACCAATATATCTGATATAGCTGCTCCAGATTGCACTGGCACCACCGGAAGCGTAAAGCTCACCAATAGCAACGTCACCCGGATACATAACTACATCTGCGCCGAAGAGAACGATAACAGGAATAATTACAAGCCAACTTAAAACGCCGCCTGCAAACATAAAGGAGGAGATTCTCGCACCGCAAATATAACCAACGCTAAGTACGGCAGGGTAAATCTGAGTTCCGATTT
>JAZNBQ010000064.1:0-9780 GCA_045587065.1 Acutalibacteraceae bacterium
ATTGCTTTGATGGGAGCTTCGGGAATAGGCAAAACCACCCTGCTTAATATTATCGGTGGACTTGATAATTATTCTGAGGGAGACCTTTTTATAAACGGCAAATCCACAAAGGACTTTTCTAACTCTGATTGGGACACTTACAGAAATCATTCTATTGGTTTTGTTTTCCAGTCTTATAATCTTATTCCTCATCAGTCTGTTCT
This sequence comes from Acutalibacteraceae bacterium, assembly GCA_045587065.1. Lineage (GTDB taxonomy): Bacteria > Bacillota > Clostridia > Oscillospirales > Acutalibacteraceae > SFWF01. The sequence continues at coordinate 204 of JAZNBQ010000064.1, forward strand.
TGCTAATGTTGAACTTGCTCTTACCCTTTCAGGTGTTTCTAAGGTTGAGAGAAGAAAGAGAGCAACTAAAGCTTTAGAAATGGTAGGTCTTGGCGACCAGCTGAACAAAAAGCCCAATCAAATGTCAGGCGGACAGATGCAAAGAGTTGCCATAGCAAGAGCTTTGGTTAACAACCCCGACATTCTTCTTGCTGATGAGCCTACTGGCGCATTAGACTCTGAAACAAGCATTCAAATTATGGAGCTTTTAAAGGAAATCGCCAAAGATAAGCTTGTTATTATGGTTACCCATAACCCTGACCTTGCCACAGAATATTCTTCAAGAATTATAAGGCTTTCTGATGGTGTTGTTACAGACGATTCTAACCCTTACGAAAGCCAAGAGAATGAAACTAAAAAGGACTCTAAAGAAAAAGGCAAAAAATCTATGTCCTTCTTTACTGCCCTTTCCCTTTCTCTAAACAATCTTTTAACCAAAAAGGCACGTACCATTCTTACCTCTTTTGCAGGAAGCATTGGTATTATTGGTATTGCTCTTATTTTGGCTCTATCTAACGGAATTCAGGCCTACATTGACCAGATTCAAGAAGAAACTCTTTCCTCCTACCCTATTCTTATTGAATCTGAAAGCGTTGATATGACCGAGCTTATTACAAGCTTAATGGGCACCTCTGAAAAAGACCCTGAGCAATCTCTTGACAAGGTTTATGCAAGTCCTGTACTGAAGGAACTTATTAACGCCATGTCTGACACTGCAGTTAATAAAAATAATCTTAAGGACTTTGCAGTCTTTTTAGAAGATGAAAACAATGGACTTGGGGAATATATTACTGCACTGGATTATTCCTATGATTTTGATTTCAACGTGTTTTTAAAAGACAAAAACGGCAAGATTATAAAGTCTGAATCCATGAAACTTATGCAAGAGGTTATGGGGGTTTCCTCTGCAACGGAGTCATTATCTCAAGAAACCATGGCAATGTCTAACCGAACTATTCCCCTTTATGAAGAAATGATAGGCGGTAAAGACGGCGAACTTATAAACAGTTTGCTTTACGAGCAATATGACGTAATTTACGGCAACTGGCCTACCTCTTTCAATGAAATTGTTTTAGTGGTTAATGAAAATAACGAGGTTAGCGACCTTACCCTTTTGGCTTTAGGTCTTAAAACAGTTGATGAAATGAAAACTCTTATGGAAGGCAAAGAAGAAAGTTCAGAGAAAGAAAGTTGGTCTTACGAGGAAATTTGCAAACTGAATTTCAAGTTTGTTCCCTCTTGCAACTACTATACAAAGAACACTGTAGACGGCAGCTTTACAGATATAAGCAATACCGATGCAGGACTTAACTATTTGTATGACAATGGTATTGATATGAAAATATCAGGAATTATTAGGAAAAACCCTGACGCTTCTTCGGCTATGCTTACAGGCTCAATTGCTTACACCAAAGCTCTTACCAATTATATTATTGACGTCACCGAAAAAAGCGATATTGTAAAAGCTCAGAAGGAAAATCCAAAAACAGACGTAATTAAAAATCTTCCTTTTAAAACTGACGACTATAAAGAGCCTGAAAAGGCAGAAAAAGCCAAGGAATTTAAAAAATATGCCGAATCTTTAAACAACCAGAAAAAAGCAGAGCTTTATAAAAAAATTGTTTCTACACCTACTAAGGCTTATATTACTCAGGTAGTTGATGGCCAGACCAAAACCCTTACCAGAGAATATATTGAAAGCATGATGGTTGAATCCTACGCTAAAGAAACCGGAATGGATACCGAAAAGTTAAAATCTTACGTACAAGAGCTTAGCGATAAGGAATTATTCGGCTACGTTGAGGAGATTTTAGAGCAAAGAGTCAAAGATGAATATGAGAAAGCGGCTTTAGAACAGATTAAACTGGTTCCTGACTCTCAGCTTTCTGCTATGCTTGTGCCTCTGGTAAACTCTAAAAACACAGAGGAACTTGCAGAAATATACGACGCTCATATGCCACCTGTATATTCTGAAACGACTTTGAAAGACAACTTAAGACTTCTTGGCAGTGTTGACAAATCCGACCCTCACACCATCAGCATATATGCTGCAACCTTTGAATCTAAAGACAAGATTGCAGAAGCTATTACAAAATACAACGAGGGTGTTGCCAAAGAGGACCAAATTTCCTACACCGATTACGTAGCTCTTATGATGTCTTCTATAACTACGATTATTAACGTGATATCTTACGTTTTGGTTGCTTTTGTTTCTATCTCCTTAGTTGTTTCCTCTATAATGATAGGAATTATAACCTACATTTCCGTCTTAGAGAGAACCAAGGAAATTGGTATACTTCGTGCAATTGGTGCTTCCAAACGCGATATTGCCAGAGTATTTAATGCCGAAACACTTATTGTGGGCTTCGGCGCAGGAGCAATAGGTATACTCATTACGGTGCTTTTGTGCTTCCCAATTAATGCTATTATCAGATACCTTTCAGGTATTACCAACATTGGCGCAAGTCTGCCGGTTGTTGCCGCCGTTGCTCTTGTTATTATCAGTATGCTTCTTACCTTTATTTCGGGACTTATTCCCTCAGGCATTGCCGCAAAAAAGGATCCTGTTGAAGCTCTAAGGAGTGAATAATTATGATGTACAGATTAAGACAATTTTTATACGGAAGATATATAACCTACGGTAACGATTTGTTATCTAAAGTATTGATTTTTACCTGTCTGGGTCTTGCTATACTGAATTTATTTTTAAGATTTGTATTTATTCAGATAATTGAATATGCTCTTATAATATTCTTTATTTACCGCCTTTTTTCTAAGAATATTTCCAAGAGGCAGAGTGAAAACGCCAAGCTATTAAGGTTATTTCAAAAAATTAAAGGCAAAAAAGATTTTGCAAAAAGAAAGCACAGAGAAAAAGAAACTCACGTTTACAAGACTTGCCCTCATTGTTCTGTAACTTTACGACTAAAACGCATTAAAGGAGAGCATAATGTAATATGTCCCAGGTGCAAAAACAGTTTTAAGGTAACTGTAAAAAGATAGTTTCTTGAAGTTTTTTAAAATTTATGATAAAATAATTTAAAAGGAGAAATGATTTATGAAAAAGATTATTTGCAAAAGAGAATATGATACTGATGTTGCAACTTTAGTAAAAAAGGTAACCTTTGGCGAGTTTGGTTCTGCAGAGGGCTATGAAGAGAGCCTTTATCAGATGCCTAACGGTTCTTACTTTTTATATGTAAACGGTGGCGCAAACTCACCCTACCCTACCGAAAATATTAAATCTATGGGAAAGGCAAAAGCAGAAGCTTTTATTGCTGAAAATAAATAATGTTAGCAAATTATCACACCCACACTTATTTAAGCCATCACGCCACGGATGAACCAAGGCAGTACGTTGAATATGCAATAAAAAACGGACTTGAAATCCTAGGTTTTTCTGACCACGTACCATACCCTTTCAGAAACGGTTTTTATTCCGATTATCACATTGACCTTAAAGACAGTGATAAATACGTTGACATTGTTATGTCACTGAAGAAAGAATATAAGAATGATATTAAGATTCTTTTAGGATATGAAGTGGAATATTACCCAAAAGATTTTGACGATATGATAAGGTTCATTTCGCAATACAATTATGATTATCTGGTTTTGGGTCAGCATTTTACCTTTAATGAATATGACGGTCATTACGTTGCCTTTAACAGCAGAGACAAAAACGTTTTAACCCAGTATATTGACCAGTTGATTCAGGGTATTGATACAGGTCTGTTTTCTGTGGTGGCACACCCTGACCTTGTTAACGTAACCTGTGACAAGGATTTTAAAATTCAGGAGTTTACAAGACTTTGTAAACACGCAAAAAATAAAAATATTCCTCTTGAAATAAATCTGTTGGGTCTTGTTGCTCACAGAAATTATCCCTTGGATTTATTCTGGGAAGTAGCAGCAAAGGTTGGAAACCAGGTTATTTTAGGTTGCGATGCACACAACGCCTCCCGCACCGGTGACAAGGGCGAAGAAAAAAGAGGACTTGACTATGCTGCGAAATTCGGCATTACACCAATTGAATATCTGAATATAAAAGAAAAATCCACAGTTTAAAACTGTGGATTTTTTGTGTCACAAAGGCTTTATCTTCATATTATGGTATAGAAGTTAATTTCCCAAATACACGTCAGTTTTGACAATTTATCAGGAGGTATTATTTTATGTCAGATATAAAAAACGGATGCCCTACTTCTGAGAACTTTAAGGAAGCCGTTTGCATAGATGCAGGCCGCGTCTATGACTCTTGCTGTGACCGTGACTGCCTAGAGGATTTAAGAGTATTTTTATGCCCTGAAGCTCAGGCTAAAATCGAAAGAGCAATGAGTGTAAGAATTAAATCGGCCGAGGTACTTAACGTTCTTGTTGATGTGGAACCTGTTAATTTTAACAGAGGTTTCTTTTCCTGCGACCTTACTTTCTTTTTCCTTATAAATCTTGAGGTATTTACAAACCCTCACAGCTGTCCTACAGATATCAAAGGTGTAGCTGTGTACAGTAAAAAGGTTATTCTTTTCGGCAGCGAAGGCAACGTCAGAGTATTTTCTAACATGTCAAACTGCGAAAGCAAAGAAGAAAAACCTTTCTGCAAAACCACCAATATGCCAAAGTGCGTAGTTCAGGCAGTTGACCCAATTGCGCTTTCTGCCAGAATCGGCGAAATCAAAGACTGCTATGACAGTGTAGGCAGAATCCCTACATGTGTTTGCGACTATATCGGCGGTCCTGTTTTAACCGACCTGCCATCAGGCTCACCTGCAGTTTTTGTTACCCTTGGATTATTCTCTATCGTACAACTAATCAGAAACGTTCAGATGCTTGTTCCGGTTTATGATTTTTGCATTCCTGAAAAACAATGCGACGATACAACCGACCAACCCTGCGACGTTTTCCGCAAAATCAAATTTCCCACAGACGACTTTTTCCCACCACGTCCTTGTCAATTAGACGATGACTGCGGTTGCGGTTACACTACTTGCTAGTATAAATATGAAAAAATCCCGAAGCTTGAAGCTTCGGGAATGTTTTTCTAAAGCGCGGAAATATCAAGTCCATCATATTTTTGGAAGAAAGGTTTAAGGTTTAGAACCATCTTGTCAATTCCGCCAACCTCGTCACTTTCAAAGTTAAGAGGCATAACGGGGTCGTGTACGCTTAATCTCAAGAGGAACCAACCATAGTCGGTGGAGACTCTTATGCCTTCCCTATTATCGTCTGCAACACGATAAGAAGAATCGCTCTTAACAAAGTCTTCAAGTTCTTTTATCACCTTTTCTCCGTAAAGTTTAAAGTCTGCTTCGGTAATCTTGAGACGGCATTCTCTCTCCTCTACAGGACATTTTAAGTCTTTAAGAGCTTTTTCAATATCTCTGCCTCTACCAAGCTCAATGATAATCTTGGTCATAAGGTATGCGCCGTCGTCAAGGAAATAATTTTCTCTAAGTGCGGCGTGGCCTGAGGTTTCGATAGCAAGAGGACAGTTGATTCCGTTATTACATAACTCTATAGCTTTATTAATAACGTTTTTATAGCCTCTTCTGTATCTGTAATGCTTGCCGCCTAAATCCTTTTCGATAAAGATTTTAAGACCGTCAGAGGTTACAGAGTCGGTAACTATTGTTGCACCCTCGTTGCCCTCCATAGCAATAATGGAAGAAAGGGCAATAAGTCTGTTGCGGTTGATTTCATTACCCTTTGAATCAACACAACCTGCTCTGTCAACGTCCGTATCGAAAATAACGCCTAAATCTGCCTTGCTTTCCTTTACGGCATCGCAAATGCTCTTCATAGCATCTTTATCTTCAGGGTTTGGAATATGATTTGGGAACATACCGTCAGGCTCTAAGAATCGGCTGCCTGTAGTATCTGCACCAAGCGGCGCTAAAACCTCACTTGCATAAAATCCGCCTACGCCATTTCCTGCGTCTACAACGATATGATAACCTTTAAGAGGTTTTTCTTCCTCTGTTTTACCGATAGCGTTACAAATCATATCTCTTAATCTCTTGGAATATGTTGTCATATAGCACACTTTTTCTGTGCTGCCGCCTTCTGCTTTTATAAAGTCGCCTTTTTCAGCAATTTCTATAACCTCAGAAAGCTGAGCACTTTCAAGTCCACCCTCTTTGATAAAGAATTTTAGTCCGTTTCTGTCAAATGGATGATGACTTGCGGTAATCTGAATTGCGCCGTCGGTATGTAAATCTATTGTAGTCATAAACATTGCAGGAGTTGATGCAAGACCGCAGTCAAACACCTTTACGCCTGAGTTTTCCAGAGCAGAAATAACCTGCTTTGAAATTCTGTCTGCAGAAATTCTTGAATCGTGACCTACTGCAAACACAAGCTCTTTGCTTTGTTTATTAGTACGATTTGCTACCCATTTTACAAATGCAGAGGAAATATCATAAACCGCATTATCGGTTAAGTTGATTTCGTGTCCGCCTTTGTCTGAGGCAAAGCCTCTTACGTCAGTTCCGCTTTTAAGTGCTTTGTAATCCATATAAATCTCCTTATCTAAAGATATACCCTGCAGATACAAACCCCAAGGCAATTACAATAATTGCTATAGCGGTTAATATTACAGTTTTTATAAATATTTTTTTATCTCTTTCATTAAATTTCAAGTTCTAAGCACCTACCTGTTTGTATTGTGCTCAAATCTTGAACAAATTATACTTTTTTTGGTATTTTTAACCTGTTGAAAACGTCCGCTTTTAATGTTACCATTCAAGTAGGAGGGCCACTATGACTGTAGATACAATTAACGAAAACAAACTCAGAATTTGCCTTGATGCCAGAGAAACAAGACAACTTTTCGGAAGTTTTGATAAAATAGATTACAATGACCCTGACACGCGCCTCGCCCTTAATCTTATTCTACGTGAGGCTCTTCCTGAAGCAGAATTTACACTAAATTGCCAACGCCTTTACGTAGAGGTAAGCCCTGCTTTATCCGGTGGATGCAACATTTATTTTACCAAAACCAACAGTAAAGGGAAACGCTACAAGCTTTCTAACTCTGCTTTTTATTTATACATATTTGAATTTGATTCCTGCGAAGATGCAATCAGTGCATCAAAAGAACTTATGAAATCAAAAACAAGCATTAATTTTGACAGCAAATTTTATAAATTTGGCTCTAAATACCGAATGATTATTTCATCAAACCAAACGGCAAACGACCTTGTAGGCTTATTAAAGGAATTTTCCCAGCTTTTATCCAACGAGGATTTTGAAAACCAAAAAACTCTTGAATATGGCAAGGAAATTATAGGCGAAAAAGCCGTAAACATACTTAGCAGTTTATAGTTCTTTAATAGACCTAACTCTTTCTGCCACGTCCTCGGCATTGAAAACATAGCTTCCTGCAACTAAAACCGTTGCTCCTGCTTCTACTGCAAGGGGTGCGGTTTCTTTGTTTATTCCGCCGTCTATTTCAATTTCTACGTTGAGGCCTCTTCTCTCGATTTCTTCCTTTAATGCGGTTACTTTGGGAAGTGACTCAGGCATAAACTTCTGTCCTCCAAAGCCAGGCTCTACCGACATAACAAGAACCATATCGCAAAGTGGTAAAAATTCAAAAATTTCTTCTGCTTTGGTTTTCGGCTTGATTGTAAGATAAGCTTTACATCCAAGTTCTCTGATTTCTTTAAGTGTTTCAGCTACCGGTGAACCTGCCTCATAATGGAAGCCCAACCAATCGGCAACCTTAGCAAAATCCTTTATGTATCTATGAGGACGGTCTATCATAAGATGAACGTCCAGAGGAATATCGGTATGGTCTTTTATAGACTGAATTACAGGTACTCCAAAGCTCATATTAGGAACAAAATTTCCGTCCATAACATCGAGATGAAGCATATCTACGCCTGCCTCTTTTAAAACCGGCATAGTATCATCAAGTGTTAAAAAATCACAAGATAAAACAGAGGGTGAAATTTTAATCATAAATATATCTCCTAAAATTAAATACTTACAATATTGTATTATAATTTTTAAGGAATGTCAACAAATCAACTTTAATTCTTGAATTTCTATGCAATTAGAGTTATAATAACATAAGTGACTTAAGTTTAGGAGAAAATTATGGACATTAATGATTTAAAACCAAACAAAGGTAAAAAACTGATTGTTGCAACTGATGACGGCAATTATGCCCGTTACCCTATAAAGACTCACCTTATTACAAAGGATGATGATTTAAAAGACGTAATGGACAAGTACGTTAAGCCCTACTTACAGGAAGGCGACGGTATTTTTATCAGTGAAAAAATTGTTGCAATAAGTCAGGGCAGATGCTTTGACCTTGATGAAATTCATCCCGGTTGGTGGGCAAAGTTCCTTACAAAATTTGTTACAAAATCTCCTTACGGAATAGGTCTTGGCAGTCCTTACACCATGCAGATTGCTATTGAGGACATTGGTCTTCCAAGAATTTTGTTAGGTTGTTTTTGTGCCGCTGTTACAAAGCCTTTTGGTATTAAGGGTGTTTTCTACAACATTGTTGGAACAAGAGCAAGAGCTATTGACGGTCCTTGTCCTGAAACCATACCGCCTTATAACCACTGCGCAAAGCTAGCCCCTTTAGAGCCTGACAAGGTTTGCAAGGAACTTGCTGAACATACAGGCTGTTACGTAGTAATTCTTGATGCAAACGATTTAGGCCTTGAGGTTTTAGGTAAATCTACCGATGAAATAACCTTACAAAAAGCACGTCAGATGTTTGGGGACAATCCTCTTGACCAGGACGACCAACAAACACCTATTGCCATTGCTCGTAAGGTTGATATAGAGGCTGAATAAAACTAAAAGCGATGAGTTTGAAACTCATCGCTTTTCTTTATATATCGTTTCTTAAAATGTCCTGATAGGTTTCGCGTTTTATAATCAGTCGCGCTTTGCCATCCTTTACCATTATTGCGGCAGGACGCGGAATTCTGTTATAATTACTTGCCATAGAATAGTTGTATGCGCCTGTTGCAAGTACTGCTAAGGTATCGTTAACCTCCGGGGTCTGAATCATAGTATTTTCCTGAATTAAGTCTCCTGATTCACAACACTTACCTGCGATAGTTGCCTCAAAATCCCTTGGTTTATCTGCCTTGTTGGCAACTACTGCCTCATACTCGGCGCCATAAAGGGCATAACGAGGGTTATCGGACATACCGCCGTCAACAGAAACGTAGGTACGAACATCTTTAATGGTTTTTACTGCACCGATTTTATAAAGAGTTAAGGTTGAAGCGCCCACGATAGAACGGCCAGGCTCAATTATAAGCTTTGGCAGTGGGTAATCGTAATCTGCACAAGCCTTTTTAACGGCAGCGCAAAGAAGCTTAACGCTTTCCTTTTTACTTACAGGCTTATGAGAATCAAGATATTTAATACCATAGCCGCCACCAAAGTTAATTTCCATAAGGTTAACATTTAGCTCTTTTCTGATTTTATCAGCAAAGCCTATCATAACATCGGCCGCTAAAACAAACGGCTCGGTTTCAAAAATCTGTGAACCGATATGGCAATG
>JAZNBQ010000065.1:0-11754 GCA_045587065.1 Acutalibacteraceae bacterium
GGCTGTTATGGTATAATATATATGTCAGCAGCTCCGCTTCTTTTTGCGAAGAAGGGAGTAAAAATTGAATCTTTTTGACGCAATTTATGCAAGACAATCGGTTGACAGGATAGACAGCATATCCGTTGAAAGTCAAATCGAATTTTGCAAAAAGGAAGTGACAGGAGAAAGTTATAAAGTTTATACCGACAAAGGTTATAGTGGCAAAAACATAGACCGCCCTGCGTTTCAAGAGTTGTTACGTGATATAGAGGCAGGCAAGGTAAACCGTGTTATCGTTTACCGTCTCGACCGTATCAGTCGCTCAGTTCTTGATTTTGCCAATTTGATTGAAGTGTTTCAAAAGAACCATGTTGACTTTGTCAGCACAATGGAGAAATTTGATACTTCAACACCTATTGGCAAGGCCATGCTGATGATAGTAATGATCTTCGCACAGCTTGAGCGTGAGACCATCCAACAACGTGTTATTGATGCCTATTCATCGCGTAGCAAACGTGGATTTTATATGGGTGGTAGAGTTCCGTTTGGATTCGAATTGGTTGAAACAACTATAGACGGAATACGAACAAAAATGTATAAGCCTATTGAGGAAGAAGCAGAAGTTATCCGATTGATATTTTCAATGTATTCAAAGCCTCAAACCTCGTTCGGTGATGTTATGCGCTATTTGGAAGAGCACGGCATACGAAAGCGTGACGGTAAACTCTTTAATAGAAGCCGATTGCGTGATGTGGTAATCAACCCTGCGTATGTAAAAGCTGACTATCAGCTTTATGAATTCTTTAAAGCGCAAGGCACAAACATTGTCAATACCCCAAGTGATTTTATCGGTATAAACGGAGCGTATCTTTATTCGGGCGATAATCTTAAACGAAAAACTATATCCTTAGTAGGTCACACATTGGTTTTGGCTCCCCACGAGGGACTTGTTGATTCGGCAACGTGGATTAAATGCCGTTCCAAGTGCTTAAACAATCAAAGTGTTGCACGTCCTATCAAGGCAAAAGCCACCTGGCTTGCGGGTAAAATTAAATGTGCCAAATGCGGATATGCTTTAACTGCTAAGATTTATAAGTGCAAAACCAAGTCCGATAATCGCTATTATCTCTGCACAAACAAATATCACTCCGGTGGATGTAACTTTGGCTCTTTGGATGCGGATGTTGTTGATGACATTGTATTTAAGGAAATGCAGAAAAAATTAGCAGAATTTCAGACACTGTCAAAGAAAAAGCAGGACGGCTGTAACCTGCAAGTTGTAAAACTTAAAACACGTATAGAAGAGATTGACAAAGAAATATCCTCTTTGCTGGAAAAAATCACTTCGGCAAATGATACGGTGATGCAGTACATAAATAACCGTGTTGCCGAGCTTGATGCTGAGAAGAAAGAACTTGGCGCTGAGATTGTTTCATTAGAGAGCAACCGCACAAACGATGTGGGAGAAATCAGCGGATATTTTGAGCATTGGGATGAACTGTCGGTCAGCGACAAAATCACGGTGGTTGACTGCCTGATAGAGCGCATAACCGCCTCAAAAGAAAGCATTGAAATCAAGTGGAAGATATAAAATAGAAGACGTCGCAAAAGCATTTCACCATTGTTGTTCTGGTGAAGGCCTACAAAGAGCAAAAGACAGATTAAATTCCAAAAACTTTTATGCCTTTAACCCCAGTTTTGATAAAAATTGCAATAAAAAATAAAAAACGAGTCTTGAAAAAGACTCGTTTTTTGTTGAAAATTTTTCAAATTTAATTATAATATAATTAACAGAGCAGAACTCAGGAGGAAACATTATGAAAGCTGTAAAAATATTAGCAGTGGGCAACAGTTATTCTAACAACACCACACGATATATTTCCAAAATTGTTGATAGCTCTAAAACTGATACAAAAATTTTCGCAGCTAGTTTATATTTCCCCGGAGCCACCTTGGCTCAACACGTTAAAAACATAAATGCCTGGAACTCTTTACTTGAGAATCATAGCGTAGAAGAAACCAGGGAAATTTATTACTCTGATAAAGTCAGTGCAGGTTCGAAATATGAATGTCTATACGTGGGCGCTACACAAATGCCGATTATATCGCTCTATGAGGCAATTCGCTATGAAGATTGGGATTACATAACCGTTCAGCAGTCACCTGATGGGTGCGATGATTTTTCTTCCTATTGGACCGTGGAAGAACCCTATCTTACACAGGTGTGCGATTTGATAGAGGCGGAATATAACAGGGAAGATATGAAGAATAAAAAATGTCCACCCATTTTTGTTCATCAGACCTGGTCCTTTAATTGCGATATGTCAAGAGACAACGCATATCCTAACTACCCTGTAGCTTACGAGAGTAGTACAGAAATGTTTAAAAAGATAGAAGAGGCAAATCTTTTGGCAGCTAAAAAAATAGAAGAAACTAGAGGTTATGCTCCAATTATTATCAAATCAGGGGAAGCGGTTCAACTTGCACAAGATGAATATGGTTACTCTCGTAAAGCAAGTCCGAATCTTGCAGATAATACGATATACAACGACTATATCAGTCACCTTAACGCCAGAGGTTGTTACCTTGCTGCTTGTGTTTGGATTGAAACCTTTGCCCAACTCACAGGGGCAAAAATTGATATCAGTACGTCAAGCTTTTTACCACCTGTTGAAGGCGCTACTTTAGAAGACTGTCAAAAGCTTCAAAACATTGCACGAAAAGTTGTGAAAAAACAATAATCTTTTAATGTAATGAAAAAAACTATTGTAATAACGCTAGGTTACTGTATAATGTAAGTAGCGTATTAAGGAGGCTAAAAATATGAAAAATTTTAAAAGAATTTTCTCATTTGTTTTAGTATTTTTACTTATGATAACCTTCTGCGGTTGCAACAATTCTGGAGAACAGGAAGTTATCATAGAGGAAGAAATAGTTTATGAAAGCGCCGGTGCCGGAAACGATACCACAAACAATGATAATAGTGGTACAGAAAGCAAAACTCAGACCGGTACAAACAGTAAAAACCAGACCGGTACAAACAGTAAAAACCAGACCGGCACAAACAGTAAAAACCAGACCGGCACAAACAGTAAGACTCAAACCGGTACAAACAGTAAAAACCAGACCGGCACACAGAATAATACCGGTTCCAATAAGGTAGCAAAAACCAAAACAATAAAGGTTCTGGCTATAGGACACAGTTATTCTAACAACAGTACAAGATATATTAAAGAAATTGCTGACAGTACTGATGGAGACACAACTGTTTTTGCAGCTAATCTTTACTTCCAGGCGTGTTCTATAAAGCAACATAATGATAATATCCATCAGTGGAATTATTATTTTGAAAAAACCAAATCCCTTGAAGAAACAAAGAAATTATATTATTCCGAAGATGTTGGCGCAAAATATGAGTGGCTTCAGGTAGGCAATAAACAGGTTAATATTAAGTCTCTTTATGAGGCAATCCGTTATGATGATTGGGATTATATTACCATTCAGCAGACACCTGACGGTTGTGATGATTTCTCAACCTTCTGGACCAAGGAAAATCCACATCTTATAACACTTTATGAGTATATTCAGGCAGAGTATAAAAGAGATGATATGAAGGGTAAAAAATGTCCTCCAATCTTAATCCATCAGACTTGGGCATTTAACGGTGATATGGCTATAAACAATGCATATTATTATTATCCTGTAAACTATGCAAGCAACACAGAAATGTTTAAAAAGGTTGAGCAGGCATATAATTTAGCAGCTCAGAAAATAAAAGAAGTAAAGGGTGTTGACACACCAATTATCAAATCAGGCGAAGCGGTTCAGAATGCACAAGATAAATACGGCTATTCTCGCAAAGCAAGTAAGAATTTATTAGATAACACTTTATATGCAGATGAAATCAGCCATTTAAATACCAGAGGAAGTTATCTTTCTGCTTGTGTATGGATTGAAACCTTAGCAAAGCTTTCAGGCACTACTATTAATACAAGCACAGCAACCTTTGTGCCTGACGAGATAGGCGCTACTTTAGAAGACTGTAAATCATTACAGTATATTGCTCGTGAGGTTGTACACGGCAAAAACTAAAAAACATTTAGGAGGAAAGCTTATGAGCGGTTTAAACATATTTCATCAGTCCACAAGCAAAAATAATATTATCTTGCGCGTAGCAGTAGGTCATTTTGCAACAAGCAACTGTCACAGCAACTACTATATTGATGTTGTTTCTCAAAAAGCTCGTATTTCCGAAGCGAAGGCAGTATCAGAAGAACTTTGCTCCTACTATTATTACGATACAATTGTAGATACGATTCTTTGTTTAGACGGCACTGAGGTTATAGGTTCATTCCTTGCGGACAGTCTTTCCAAAGCAAACTTTGTAAATATGAATGCGCATAAATCTATTTACGTCGTTACTCCTGAGAGTATAGGCGGCTCGCAATTCTTATTCAGAGATAATATTATTCCTATGATTGAAGGAAAGCACGTTATGATTCTTGCCGTATCGGTAGCATCAGGTAAAACAGTAGAATCAGCAATTGATGCAGTTAAGTATTACGGCGGTACCGTTTCAGGTGTTTCTTCAATCTTTTCTACTACCGAAGAATGTGGCGGATTTAAGGTGCGTTCTATTTTCAATCCTAACGATTTAGAAGGCTATAAATCATACCCGGTACACGATTGTCCCATGTGTAAAGCAGGAGTAAAAATAGATGCTCTTGTAAACAGTCACGGTTATTCAAAACTATAAATTGAGTAAAGTAAAACCCCTTATGGCAATGCCATAAGGGGTTTATTATTTATTCTATTTTATTAAACTACGGAAATCCTTTAGTCTATGGAAGGTTGCCATATTGGCGTTATGTTGGTTATATAACTTGCCCCATGCTGTACGAGAAACGTAAAGAATGTCATCTCCGTCAAATATAAAGGCAGGTTGGCTAACGGTGCTTTCCCCTGGAGCGTTTCTAACGTCTAAAAGGGTAGCCTTCTTTTCCCAATGTACCATATCTTTAGATACCGACAAAGATAATATATTTCGTCTTCCAAGAGTTGCTAATGTTTCTTCGTTGTGCATCATAAAGAAATAACCTGTTACTTCATCCTTTAAAATATAGAAGCCGTGTCTATTTCCAACCTTTGCGGATACAGGGCCTAAATATTCCATAGGTTCATCAAAATTCTTAAATTTAAAGAGAAGTGCCACGTCAAAGAGGTCTTTTCTAATGCCTTTCTTTACATGACCAAAAACTGCATCCATACGTAAAAGATTATAAATCTCTCCGTCTTCTCCAACCATAAGATTACCTTCAATAGCAGTTGTGAAATCTGCGTCAGGAATATTAAAGTCTGAGTGGTCGAAATCACAACCGGGGGTAAACTCCCAGCTATTCTTATCTAATAGGTTGCTATCGCATGGTGCCGACAATATTCTAGAGTCATGGGCATCATCATTCCAAAGAGACCAGGAACCAACCTCAAAAGCAATGTATATTCTGCCGTTATGAGTAATAGCAGGGGTGGTGTGGAACTGGAAACTATTTCCCTTATGATACATTGTCTTATTGTGCATTGAGCGAAGAAGAGTCACAGGTTCTGTCCAGGTTTTGCCTTCGTCAAGGGACTCTGCGATAGCCGCGCCACCTGTACCGACAGCAGAACCTGTAATGTATAATTTTCCATTATTTAAAAATAGTCTAGGCTCCGCAAAAGGAACCATTTCTATAACAAATTGCCAGGTTTTGCCCTCGTCTTTAGATTCAAAAAGCATAACACAAGGGTCTTCTTGCCCAAAAACCTCGTGAGCAGCAAGTAACTTTCCTGAGGGCATTCTCATAATAACAGGATAACCTACCCACCAACCCGCATAGTTATATTGCTGGTCATCAGGATGAATATAGTTAATAATAGTAGAGTCTTCAATAGGAGGAACCATATTAACAAGTCTTGTGTTACTCTGTGCACTGCCGTCATCACGTGCAACATAAAGCTCGTAATCTACACCATTTTGTAGTCCATCTACAGTGACATAACGCTCTTTAAGAGGAAAAGCAGTATATTCATCTTCGCTATCTCTTAAACGATAATATAGAGTGTGTGCACCATCAGAGCCTTTATCAAACCATTCCATTTCAAATTTGCCGTCATAAGGTGCTATATGGCAAATGTAAGGGTGGTTTTCCTTTTCTCTGCTTCTGAATGGAACAAAAGGGGCGCATGCCCAGTTTCTTTCTTTCATAACAATTTCTCCTTAAGTTTTATTTAACTAAGTTACGGAAGTTTTTAATTCTATGTAAGGTAGCCATATTGTTGTCGTGTTCGCTTTTTGTATTTCCCCAAGCGGTTCGAGACAGGTAAAGAATGTCATCACCATCAAAAATGAAATAAGGTTGACTTACTGTACTTTTTCTGGAAACGTCTGTAACGTCAAAAAGGGTAGTGACTTTGGCCCAATTAATTAAATCTTTAGAAACAGAAAGGGAAAGCATACTGCGTCTGCCAATGTTATGAGGTCCTTCTTCATTGTGCATCATAAAGTATAAACCGGTAACGTCATCTTTAAGGATACAGAAGGTATGACGGTTTCCAACCTTAGCAGAAACTGTGCCTAAATACTCCATAGGTTCGTCCATGCTCTTTAATTTATAAAGAAGCATAAGGTCTATAGGGTCTTTTCTGACGCCCTTCTTTTTATGACCATAAACTGCATCGAAACGGACAAGATTGTAAATTTCTCCGTCAGGACCTACTACAGGGTTTCCTTCAATAGCGGTAAGAAAATCTGCATCAGGAAAATCAAAGCCGGAATGGTCAAAAATACATCCAGGAGTAAACTCCCAACTATTTCTGTCTAAAAGGTCGCTGTCGCAGGATGCCGATAACATTCTTACGTCGTAAGCAGTGTCATCCCAAGGTGTCCAGTTACCAACCTCAAAAGGAATATAAATTCTGCCGTTATGTATAAGAGGAGGGGTGCTAACTAAAAGAGGGGTATCAACATTATGGTATATCGACTTGTTGTGCATACCGCGAATTAAGTTTACAGGCTCACTCCAGGTTTTACCCTCGTCAAGAGATTCAGCAATGGCAGCTCCGCCAACACCAATAGCATCACTGGTTATATATAACTTACCCTTATTCATAAAAAATCTAGGTCTGGAGAAAGGCACCATCTCGTTTATGCATCTCCAGGTTTTGCCCTCGTCACAAGATTCAAAAAGAATAGTACAAGGGTCTTCTTGACCAAAAATCTCGTGACCTGCAAGAAGTTTGCCTGAAGGCAATCTTATCATAGTAGCAATGCCAACCCACCAACCGGCATAGTTATATTGTTGGTCTTCAGGATGAACATAGTTCACAACAGAAGCTTCCGGGTCAAAAAGGGGAGTTGTGCTAACAAGTCTCACGTTACTTTTTGCACTACCATCATCACGTGCAACAAAAATCTCGTAATCTACGTCATTTTGTAGTCCCTCTACAGTAACGTAGTCTGATGTAAGAGGAAAAGCGGTGTAACTCTCTTCGCTATCTCTTAAACGATAGTAAAGAGTGTGAGCACCATTTGAACCTTTGTCTAACCATTGCATTTCAAATTTTCCGTCATAAGGTGCTATGTGGCAAATATAAGGATGATTTTCTTTTTCTCTGCTTCGAAGTGGGGTAAAAGGCAAGCAAGCCCAGCTTCTGTCTTTCATATAAACATCTCCTTTAGATGTTAAAAATTTTTATTATATGCATTTTTATATTCTTTTGGCGGCAAGCCAAAATGTTTTTTAAAAAAAGTGTTGAAATAATATTCATTATCAAAAGACATAGCAAGAGAAATTTCTTTAGCAGACATATCTGTTTGAGTAATATAATACTTTATTTTTTCCACCTGTTTTTTTATAAGATATTCTTTTGGAGAAATACCCTCGTGGGCTTTAAAAATTCTGTAAAACTGTTTTTTGCCTAAATAACAAAAGGATGCAACCTCGTCAACACTGGGATTGCTCTCAATATTAAGATTTATGTATTGCTTTGCATCTTCTACTCTTTGGTCTGCACTTTTTTTCTCCATAGGCTCTTTTAGCAAAATTGTTGATTTTTGCAGAATGGGCAAGGAGGCAATTAACGAAAACATAAGACTTCCTGTAATAAGAGGATTTTCTGTTTTTAAAACCAGAGAATTTTCTATTGCTTTTACCAATAAAAGAATTTCCTTCGAATCTTTTAGACAAAAGGCTTTTTTATTTTGGTCTTCTGCTAAATTTTCAATATTAAAGGTAAGATGATAAAGGATGGCATCTTTACTGTAATATATTTGTTTATGTGCGCAAGACGGAGGAATAACTAATATATCGTTTTTATTAAGATTAAAATTTTCGCCGTCAATTTCATATGTAAGTGTTCCGTCTTCTACAATATGAATTTCATAAAATTTATGAAAATGTCTTTTCGGCCTGTATTTTTCACTTTCAGTAACCTTATAACGCTTCATAAAATTACAGTTTGTAATGGTATATTCATTGCTTAAAAAAGGTAGTTTTATTTTGGCTGCCAAATTTCTTTGCTCCACTTTATCACTCCCTCTTGCCACAGATTATAACAACAAAGCAAACTAATGTCAATGTCCAGTTTTTATAAGTTTTTGTCTTTTTTTTAGATTTGCTTTCCGCACCTTAAATAATATACTGTTTTTGAACAAAGTAGTTCAGTTATTCTTATAAAAAGGAGAACTTATTATGAAAGACAGAAATTGGGCTTGTTCACCTTTTGCTCCGATTAGACAACCTGAAAGAGCAACTGCACCATATATTTGCCGCTTAGCTCCATACGACAAGAAATTTGAAATGGAATGGTTTGATAACGGCTCTGATGGTGCTCACACTCTATATTATCGTTTAAGAGATAGCGAAGATGAGTATGTTACTATGCCTTTGTCTTCGCACCAAGTTACTGTAGACGGCCTTCAAAATGAAATCGACTACGAGTTTTATGTTGCTCGTGATGACGGCAGTGCCCAGAGTGAAGTCAGATTTATTAATATGACTCCTGTTATACCTGATTCGTCTGTTATTAACTATATTCATCCTGATGACCAATACTATAACTTTGCAGGATGGTGGATTGGGTATTCTCCCATTGTAAGACTTCCTTCGGGAAAGTTAATTGTTGCTCAACACGTTTTTGGTCAGGAAGACCCTATAGTCATACTCTTTTCGTCAAAAGACGAGGGAAAAACCTGGCAATACGTTATTGAAATGGTTCCTTTTTCTCAGCCTAGACTGTTTTTGCATAACGACAAGTTATACATAACAGGCAGTAGTGTTGGTGTAGGCGGTGCCGCTATAGCCGAGTCAAGCGACGAGGGTAAAACCTGGACAGAACCAACAGTTTTAATCCGCGGTATGCATAACAAGTCAAAGTTTTTTGACGGTAACAGTGCTCATTTCCATAGTACTCCGGAGGTTTTCCATAACGGCAGAATCTACTTTGCCTTTGAGGTTGGTACCTGGGGGCTTTGGAACGATGATGCCTATGAGTGCAGAATGATTAGCGCACCACTGGATAGCAATCTCTTAGATAAAAATAACTGGGAATATACTCCCGGCTGTGTCTTTGACCACTCAGACTTTGATATTCCTGACGCAGATTTCTTAACTGCTATGGAAGGTAATGCTATGGTGGGCCCGGACGGAGAAATCTATAATATGGTTCGCTTCGATGCAGTATACGGTCACGTAAAAAAAGGAGTTAGAAAAGAAGAAATCAACCTTATGCTTTTGTATAAACTAAAGAATATGGACGAGCCGTTAGAATATGTAGGTCCTGTATCTGCTAAGGTTGGAAACCGTCACGGATTCCACATTTTAAAAGACGATGTAACAGGTTATTACTTTATGGTACATAACGAAGAAACTCCTGCTACTATAGGAATGAGAAATATACTTTCTCTTTCAGTTTCTAAGGATATGCTCCATTGGGAAAAGAAGGCGACTTTAATAGATATCCGTAATGCGCCTTTCCAAAGTACAGTAAGTCAACCTGCATTCATCTTTGATGGGGACGACCTTTTATACACATCTCGTACCTCGTGGGGTAAGTTTTATAATCAACACAACAGTAATATGGCAACCTTCCATAAGTTGAAAAATTTCCGAGATTTAGTTAAATAATATAGTGGCTTAAAGCGATTGTGCAAGAGCAACGAGTAAAGGCATAGATATAATTGAAAGCAAGGTTGTAAAACTTACAATATTAACCGAAAGCTCGGTGTCTGTGCCAAATTTTGTTGCAAACATAGTGGTAGCCGCAGCGGTGGGAGCACTGGCTCCGATTACTAAAGAAATTAAAACAGTTTCTCTTAGTCCAACAATCCACAAGGTTCCCAATGCCATTAACGGTATAATAAAAAGTCTTAATATAGAAACCAGATAAACGCTCTTATCTTTAAGGGCGTTTATTATTTTACTCTGAGAAAGATAGAAACCAATTACAATCATAGGAAGAGGGGTGTTAAGAGAGGCAACGGTTGACATTACGTTTCCTAGAACACCTTCAACCCTAATGGAAAAAATAAATAAAAGAAGACCTATAGTAGTGCCTATTATACCCGGGTTAAAAAGAATGCCCTTGGGAGATAAATATTTTTTATCTCCACTCATACATAGAACACCATAGGTCCAAACTACAATATTAAAGGTTGCAACGTAAACCGAGCCGTAAAAGACACCGTCGGCGCCTAAAACAGCCTCTTGTAAGGGGAGCCCCATAAATCCTGCATTGGAAAAAACAGTGGCAAAGCGAAGAACCTTTTTGCGACCTTCTTCTTTGCCTCTAAAGATTAAATGTACCATTAAAATAGAAACAATATGAATAGCAATAGCACAACCGAAACAAATAAGCAGTTTTTTAAGTTCGTCTGCATTAAACTCTCTCTGAAAAGATTTAATAATAACAAAAGGTGTCACAAAAAGGAGAACAACGTCAGAAATAACCTTGGAACCACCTTCGTTTATAATTTTCTTTTTTCCTCCCACAAAGCCAAAAGCCATAAGTAAAAAGAGGGTTAAAACCTGATAAAAAACTACTAGAAAATTATCTATCATTTTATTTCACCGTTTCAACAAATTTTCTAAAGGCATTAAGTCCTTCTTTTGTCTGCTTGTAAACTCCTGCATGTTCTAAAACCTTTGAAAAAACAATGCCGATTTCTTGTTTTATAATTTCATCAATATTTTCTTCGTTTATGCTATCGTATCTAGAAATAAACTCATATGCCCACTTTGCGTGAGAAGCGGTAGCCTCATTTTTATAAAGGTCATCGCCCCTTAAAATTGCATCGCGCAAAATAGCCATTTCGTTTTTAAGACGACTTGGGAGAACTGCAAGACCCATAACCTCAATAAGTCCTATGTTTTCTTTCTTTATGTGGTGAAGTTCGCTGTGAGGATGGTAAACTCCCAAAGGATGTTCGTCGCTGGTAATGTTGTTTCGTAAAACCAAATCAAGCTCAAAATTATTGCCGTTTTTACGAGCAATAGGTGTAATGGTGTTGTGAGGTTCACCTTCAGTTTCTGCAAATATGAAAGCGTCAGGGTCGGTGTAGCCTCTCCAGGCAGAAAGGATTTTATCTGCAAGAGCAATAATTCTTTCGGAATCGGTTGAACTTAAACGAATAACCGACATAGGCCAGTTAACGATTCCTGCGCTTACGTCTTCAAATCCTTTAAAGGAAAGACTTTCTTTTAAAGGCGCCTAAGTCGGATCGTAGCCATGTCGTTC
>JAZNBQ010000066.1:0-3376 GCA_045587065.1 Acutalibacteraceae bacterium
TAGAATTTGTAATTAAAGAGGAATTTGCTCACTAATAAAAGTAACTGCCTAAAGAAAAAATTTCTTTAGGCAGTTTTTTATTTTTGCTATTGATATTTTAGTTTCCCAATGGTAAAATGTTAAAAAATGCAAGTGATTTTAGGAGTATGAGTCTTAAGATGAGTGCGAAAAAAATAGTGTTGGTTGCAGGACCTCCGGCAACAGGGAAAAACTATGTGTCAGAAAAAATCGCAAAGGCTTTAGGAAGCGTTGCTTATTTTGATAAAGATGATTTGGTTGACCTGGTAAACAGCGCATTTAAAATAGCAGGTAAAGAGGTTAATCGTGATTCTGAGTTTTATATTGAAAATATTCGTCCTTTTGAATATACCACTATTATAAAACTTGCTCAGTCGGCATTAAACTTTACTGATATTGCTCTGATTAACGCTCCTTTTCTGGGAGAACTTCGAAATATCGAATATATTGCTGATTTAAAAAACAGTCTTTTAGCAAACAATATTGAGTTGTTTGTAGCTTGGACATATACAACTACCGATATTGTTTATGAAAGAATGTTAAAAAGAAACGCTTCCAGAGATAAATGGAAACTTGAAAACTGGCAGGAGTATTTAAAAACTGTGGATTATTCAGTTCCAACTAAGGCAAAAGAAGAGGTGCTTTTTGATAATCTATTTGTTATTGATACCTCTACCGATGAGACAAAAGAAAGAGATATAAACGCTCTTATTACTGCATTAAGGAGATAAAACAATGGTAAACAGAAACGAAGTAATAAAAGATGTACATGAAAATAAAATAATCGTAATTATGCGTGGCTTTACAGAAGAGCAACTTGTAAATAGTGTTGAGGCTATGTGGAAAGGCGGAGTTCGTTTAGTTGAGGTTACCTTCGACCAGAGCGGTCAGGTAGATGATGCAACAACCGCCAGTTACATAAAATTGCTTTCAGAAAAATTCAAAGGCAGAGTAAGAATCGGTGCAGGTACCGTTATGTCACCTAAGCAGGTTGTGGTTGCCGCAAAAGCAGGTGCAGAGTTTATAATTTCGCCAGACACCTGTAAAGACGTAATTAAAAAGACTCGCAAGTTAGGCCTTGTTTCAATGCCTGGTGCATTAACTCCAACCGAAGCTGCTAATGCTAACAGATGGGGTGCAGATTTTGTAAAATTATTCCCAAATTCAGAATTCAAACCATCTTATTTTAAGGCAGTTTCTGTGCCGCTTTCTCATATTAACTTTTTAGCAGTTGGCGGCGTAACTGCTGATAATATCGGAGAGTATTTGTCTGCAGGAGCAAAGGGTATCGGTGTTGCTACTGCTATTGCAAATAAGCCTCTTATTAAAGAGGGAAGATACGAGGAAATTACTGAACTTGCAAAGAAATTTGTTGATGCATCTAAAAACTGAGAATTGCATTTAAATTAGAGGTGTATTTATGAAGACATATAGACATGACCAAAAGCCTTTAAAGGTCTTTGGTGTTCCGTTTTTTGCGGAAAAACAAAAATTTGAAAGAGTACCGGAAGAATTAATTAAAAAATTAAAAAAGTCTGAAATCTTAGGACAGCGTGTTCCAGGCGCAAGACTTGCATTTAAGACCAATTCTCCAAATTTTACAGTAAAAATTGTTTTTAAAACCCTTACTGTTGATGTGGGTATGTCTATTTATGCGGCGCAGGGAGCAAGTGTAATGATAGGAGACAGACAAAATGCAAGGTTTGCAGGACTTGTTTGCCCACCTGATTATAACACCTTAGAATTTGAGAAATCATTTACAAAGTCTAACCAAATGGAAGAAATAACTATATTCTTGCCACGAAATGAGGCTATAGACTTTGTAGAGGTATCTGTGGAGGACGATGCTCTTGTGTTGTCTCCAACACCATATAAGTACTCCGTACCAATGCTATACTATGGCTCCTCCATTACCGAGGGCGCTTGTTGCACAAGAGTAACTAATGCTTATAATGCAATAATCTCTAATAAGTTAGATGTAGATTATTATAATTTTGGTTTTTCAGGAAGCGCAAGTGGAGAACTTGAAATGGCAGATTATATTAATACCATTGAAAAGAGCATTTTCGTTCTTGATTATGACTATAATGCTTTTAATGCCGAATATCTTGAAAAAACACACGAAAAGTTCTTTTTAAGAATTCGTGAGCATTCGCCAAATCTTCCTATTGTAATCCTATCTGCTCCAAACTTTGAACCTGCCGAGGATATGGCAGAGCGTAGAGACGTTATAAAACAAACCTACCTAAATGCAAAGGCAAGAGGAGACGAGAACGTTTACTTTATTGATGGCAGCACCTTCTTTGGAGATAAAGACCGTTCTTATTGTACAATAGATTGTATTCATCCTAACGATTTAGGATTTTACAGAATGGCAGAAGCAGTTCTTCCAACAATTAAATCAATTTTAGAAAAACGAGGCTAATGCAGTGGAAAAAATCTTTATTATAGGCGACAGCTATTCTACCTACGAAAATTACATACCTGAGGGTTATGAGTTTTATTACAGTCTGGTAAATCCTACTGAGGAAGTAAGACCTAACATTGGTAGCGTAGAAAACACTTGGTGGAAAATTTTGTCTGACGAATTAGACTACGAAATTGTTATGAACGATAGTTATTCAGGTTCAACAATATCTACTAATTGGCAACGAGATATAGATACGTCATTTATCGACAGAATAGATAAATATATACAAGACGGCTATTTTGACAATAAACAAATTGATAGATTTTTTGTCTTTGGCGGAACTAATGATTCTTGGAGAAATTATACCCTTGGTGACATAAAGAAAGCCGATTGGACAAAAGAGGATTTAAAGTGTGTTATACCATCTCTTTGTTATCTGTTTTCAAAAATCAAATCAGTATTTAAGGATGCTAAAATCACAGCTATCATTAACACTCAGTTAATGGAAGGACTTAGCGATGGAATTATATCTGTTTGCAATGAGTTTGAAGCAGAATATGTAAAACTTGAAGATATTGAAAAACTAAACGGACATCCGACAACTTTAGGGATGAAGCAGATAGCAAAGCAGATAAAAGAAAAGATTTCATAATAAAAGACCAACACAAAATTGTGTTGGTCTTTTATTGCTTTTAAACCTCGTGGTGTCGTCTGAATAAAAGGGAAATACACCAAATTCCCGCAAGGGCAATAACTGTGTATACAATTCTGCTAAGAAGTGCTGCAGAACCGCCAAAAAGCCACGCTACTAAATCAAACTGAAAGATTCCAACAAGTCCCCAGTTTAAAGCACCAACAATCGTTAATACTAATGCAATTCTTTGTACTGTTTTCATCTTTATCCTCCTTTTTAGTAATTCACTATTATGAAGTCGGAGGCCAAGCGGT
>JAZNBQ010000067.1:0-9688 GCA_045587065.1 Acutalibacteraceae bacterium
CATGTTCTCCTACGATAGTACCGCCCCTAATTGAATGAATACCAATTTCATTCTTTTTTCTCTTTTCTCTTTTTGAATGACGGTCATATTCGTATAAATATTTATTATCGAGAGTTTCGTTAATTGCGTTAGCAAGCATTATTGCAGTTCCGGAAGGAGCATCTAATTTTTGGTTGTGATGTTTTTCAACAATTTCAATGTCAAAATTATCTCCCAAAATCTTAGTTGCCTTCTTTGCTAAAGAAACGAGGAGATTAATTCCTAGCGACATATTGAATGTAAAGAAAACTGGAAACTCTTTAGAATGATCATTAATCTTTTTCGTTTGCAAATCGGAAAAACCTGTGGTGGCAAGAACAACTGGTATAGATTTGTTCTTTGCGTAGTCTAAAATATTATCAAGTAATGCAGGGTTAGAAAAGTCAATGATAACGTCTGCGTCCTCAATAATTTTACTAAAATCGTCATATACTGGATAACAATTTTCAGTTGCTGTATTTAAATCAATACCGGCAACAATTTGACAATTATCTTGCTGTTCTACACAGGCTGTAATTGCTCTTCCCATCTTTCCGTTACAGCCACAAAGAATAATGTTTGTCATTTTTTAACTTCCTTTAAGTTTTGTTATATGAGATTAAATTCTTTAAGATTATTAATTAAGTTCTGTTTGGTTCCTTCCTGCATAGGAACTAAAGGCAAACGAAGTGGACCAACGTTCAAACCCATCTCGTTCATAGCAACCTTTACAGGTATTGGATTAACCTCTGAAAACAAGGCGTCAATAAGAGGGGAGTATTTAATCTGCATTTTTGCAGCTTCTGCGTGCTTGCCTTCAAGCATGTAATCACAAATCTTAGCGGTTTCCTTAGGTGCAACGTTTGATAAAACAGAAATAACGCCTTTACCGCCTAGGGCCATTATTGGAACTATTTGGTCATCGTTGCCTGAGTAAACATCTAAGTTATCACCACATAGGTTCATTGTTTTAACAATGCTTGATAAATCTCCGTTTGCTTCCTTAGTAGCAACAATATTGTCAATTTTTGCGAGTTCTGCATAGGTTTCAGGTTTGATGTTTACGCCTGTTCTAGAAGGAACATTATAAAGAATTATTGGCAAAGAAACCTTTGATGCAACATAAGAATAATGAGCTATTAAACCGGCTTGTGTTGTCTTGTTGTAATAAGGAGTTACCATTAACAAGGCGTCTGCACCGGATTCCTCTGCTTCAACAGAGAGCTCTGCAGCAACGGCTGTATCGTTACTGCCGGTACCTGCAATAATTTTTACTCTTTTGTTTGTATGCTTAATTGCAACGTCTAAAACTTTTTTGTGTTCTTCTATGCTTAATGTAGCAGATTCTCCGGTAGTACCGCAAATAACCAGTCCTGCAACACCAGCTTCAATTTGTTCATCTATTAATGAACGTAAACGGTCATAATTGACACTGCCGTCAGCGTTCATTGGTGTAACAAGAGCTGTTGCAACACCTTGAAAAATTGTATTTTTCATAAAAACACCTTCTTAAAATTAATCCATATAACCTTGAGCACAAAGGAGCTCTGCAAGTAAAACGGCGCCGCCAGCAGCACCACGTAAAGTATTATGTGATAGACAAACAAATTTATAATCATATTGGCTGTCTTCACGAAGTCTACCAATGGAAATTGCCATTCCGCCTTCAAGCTCTCGGTTAAGTTTTGTTTGTGGCATGTTATCCTCCACAAAATAATTTAAGAATTTCTTAGGAGCGCTTGGAAGATTAAGTTTTTGTGGAGCTCCCTCAAAACTATTCCATTTATCAAGAATCTCTTCTTTTGTCGGCTTCTTATCAAAAGAAACGAAAACTGCAGCCATATGGCCATCAGAAACAGGAACTCTTAGGCATTGCGCTGTAATTTTTGGAGTGTCAGATAATGTAATCTTATCATTTTCTACTTTACCCCAAATTTTAAGTGGTTCGCGTTCTGATTTTTCCTCTTCACCACCGATGAATGGAATTACATTATCAACCATTTCCGGCCATCTCTCAAATGTTTTGCCTGCACCTGAAATTGCTTGATATGTACAAACAAGAGATTTAGAAATTCCATATTCATTAAGAGGGAAAAGAGCAGGTACATAGCTCTGAAGAGAACAGTTTGATTTAACTGCGATAAATCCTTTTTTTGTTCCTAAACGCTTTCTTTGAGCCTCAATAACTTGTGTGTGTTCTGGGTTGATTTCAGGAATAACCATAGGAACATCATCGGTAAAACGATGTGCGCTATTATTTGAAACAACAGGACATTCTAATTTAGCGTAAGACTCTTCCAGAGCTTTGATTTCGTCTTTTTTCATATCAACTGCGCAAAATACAAAATCAACCTGTTTAGCAACTTTCTTCATATCTGCTACCGCATCAAGTACAATCATATCTTTTAATGATGTTGGAAGAGGTGAGGTCATAGCCCATCTGTTGCCTAAAGCTTCCTCATATGTTTTTCCTGCACTTCTGCCACTGGCAGCTAACACTTTAACATTAAACCAAGGGTGGTTAGCAAGTAATGTTGCAAATCTCTGGCCAACCATACCTGTAGCACCAATAATACCAACATTATATTTTTTCAATTAATTTCAATCCTTCCAAGAAATAAATAAAATTTTAGTTGATAACTCAATGTCTTTTATATATAATATGTATTATCAACCTACTAATAAATATAACATTGACTAATATGTTTGTCAAATATATTTTATGCCAAATAAATGCATAAAGTTAACAACGGAGTTATGCAAATTTATGAAAAAAAGCGATTTTTACTATGATTTACCTGACGCATTAATTGCTCAGACACCGATTGAGCCTAGAAATGCTTCCAGATTATTAAAACTTGATAAAGTTAACGGTTCAGTTGAACATAAAAGATTTTATGATATTTTTGATTTTCTAAATGAGGGAGATTGCCTTATTTTAAATAACACCAGAGTACTGCCTGCGAGAATATACGGTATAAAAGCAGAAACAGGCGCTAGGGTAGAGTTTTTATTACTTAAAAATTTAGGCGATGATATCTGGGAGGCTTTAGCAGGGCCTGGTAAAAAAGCAAAAACCGGTTCTGTATTTAATTTTAGCGATAAACTTTCCTGTGTAGTTTTAAGTAGTACTCCTGAAGGTAATAGAATAATTAAGTTTCAATATAAAGGTGAGTTTTATTCTCTTCTTGATGAAGTTGGACAAATGCCACTTCCTCATTATATAACCGAGGAGCTTAAGGAAAAAGAAAGATACCAAACAGTTTACTCAAAAGAGCTTGGCTCTGCGGCTGCACCAACTGCAGGCTTGCATTTTACCAATGATATGCTAAATGAACTAAAAAGACGCGGCGTTAATATTGGTTATGTAACCCTACACGTTGGCCTTGGTACTTTCAGACCTGTAAAAGCTGAAAATATAACTGAACATAAAATGCATACTGAGCACTATGTTATGCCGGAAGAAACAGCAGATTTGATTAATAAAACAAAGACAAACGGTGGCAGAGTAATCTGCGTGGGAACCACAAGTTGTCGAACGGTTGAAAGCATAGCAACGTTATATGGAGAAATTAAACCATGTAGCGGAGATACTGATATTTTTATCTATCCTGGCTATGAATTCAAGTGCATGGATGGTCTTATTACAAATTTCCATCTGCCGGAAAGCACATTAATTATGCTTGTCAGTGCTTTTGCAGGATACGAAAACACAATGAATGCATATGAAATTGCGGTAAATGAAAAGTATAGATTCTTTAGCTTTGGAGACGCAATGCTGATTATTTAGGAGAATAAAATGAAGAATGCAAAATTTACTTTGTTAAAAACTGAAGGTTCTGCCAGACGCGCAAGATACGAAACTCCACACGGAACGATAGAAACACCTTTTTTTATGAACGTTGCAACTTGTGCGGCAATTAGGGGTGGTGTATCAGCAGAGGATTTAGAGGAAATTCACTGTCAAGTGATGTTGTGTAATACATATCATTTACACCTAAGACCTGGTGATAAACTTATTCACGATTTGGGCGGACTGGAGAAATTCACTACGTGGAACGGTCCAACATTAACAGACTGCGGTGGATTTCAACTGTTTTCTTTGGCACCCCTTAGAAAAATCAATGAGGAAGGTTGTACCTTTAAATCTCATATTGATGGCAGGAAAATCTTTATGGGCCCTGAAGAAAGCATGCAGATACAGTCTAATTTAGGTTCTACCATTGCCATGGCATTTGATGAGTGCGTTGCTAATCCTGCAGAACATGCTTATTCTAAGATGTCTTGTGAAAGAGTTACAAGGTGGTTTAAGCGTTCAATTAAAGAAATGGAGCGATTAAATTCTCTTGAAACTACAGTAAATCCTAAGCAACTGCTTTTTGGTATTAATCAAGGCTGTACTTTTGGCGATTTAAGGGTTGAGCACATGAAAGCTATCAGAGAGCTTGATATGGATGGTTATGCCATTGGCGGTTTAGCAGTTGGTGAACCAACAGAAATAATGTATGACATCGTTGAAAAGGTAATTCCTTTTATGCCTAGTGACAGGCCCAGATATTTAATGGGTGTTGGAACACCCTCTAACATTCTCAACGCTGTTGAGCGAGGCGTTGATATGTTTGATTGTGTTATGCCTTCTCGTAATGCAAGACATGGCCATCTCTTTACATCAAAAGGTATAATAAACCTCAACAATGCTAAATATGAGAACGATATGACCCCTCTGGACGAAAACTGTGACTGTCCTACCTGTAAAAGATACAGTAAAGCATATCTCAGACACCTTCTGAAAGCGGGGGAAATACTTGGAGGCAGACTATGCGTCTTACATAATCTCCATTTTTACAACACTTTAATGGAAGATATTAGAAAGGCGCTTGATGAAGGCAGATTTGCGTCATTTAAGAAGGAAATCGACCCAATTATAAGCAGGAGAATATAAATAACTCTTGAAAATAATAAAATTTTTTAGTATAATATTTTGGTAATACAAACGGAGGTAAAAACAATGACTTTTAATTTATTAGATGGCGCTACTAATACAGGTTCAGGTGCTGTAGGTACAATAATTTATCTTGTACTTATTGCTGCTATGTTTGGCGTTATGTACCTTGTGATGATTCGCCCTCAGAAAAAGAAACAAAAAGAAGAAGAGAAAATGAGAAACAATATTCAAATCGGTGATGAGATTCTCACAATCGGCGGTTTCTATGCAAAGGTTATTTCTATTAAGGAAGATGCTTTAGTTATCGAGTCTGTTAGTGACCATACTAAACAAAAAATTGCTCGTTGGGCAGTTCAGCAGAATCTTACAATTCATGATTAATTGAAAACAATTAAAAGCGGCAGATGATTTGTCTGCCGCTTTCATATTTCATATATTCCAATCATAATTATTAATGAATTGGAGGAGATTTAATGAACTCAAACGACAAATATAATAAAAACGAATTAATTATAATATATTTAATTTCTTCATTTATTGGAATTGCAACTGTATTTTTAGCAATGCTTTTAGCCTCAATAATATCAGTGGTTTTTGAAATAAATCTCATATATTTATCAACTATATCATCAATTTGCCTTGCTATTGGTTCTTTTTTTGCCGGTTATTTTTCAGGTAAAAAAATTAAATACGGCGGAATAGTTAACGGCCTTATAGTATCATTAATAATCTTTTTGTTTGTCTTTTTAATTTCTCTTATTATTAATCCAACAGCAATAACGTTTATTACATTAATTCATCTAGTAATAACCATACTTTCGGCAGTAATCGGCGGAATTTTTGGCGTAAATAACACAAAAAAACATTAATTTTTCAAAGCTATTGACTTTCATAATTTAATGATATAGAATTATATTATTAAATTGTGAGGTGGTACGCTATGTACAATATTAAAACTTATAATAAGATTTCTAAAATTGGTCTAAACGAGTTTGATTCATCTAAATATAGCATTTCCGATGATGCTGCAAATCCAGTTGGCGCAATTGTACGTTCAGCTGCCTTGCATGATGAAAAATTCGATGAATCTTTACTTGCTATCGCAAGAGCAGGCGCTGGTACCAACAATATTCCTTGTGAGCGTTGCACTGAAGAAGGTATAGTTGTTTTTAATACTCCGGGTGCAAATGCAAATGCAGTTAAGGAATTGGTTCTTGCAGGACTTTTCCTTGCTTCCAGAAAGGTTGCAGATGCAATCGATTGGATTAAAACTTTAAAGGGCAAAGGCGATGAGGTTGGCAAACTTGTTGAAAAAGGAAAAAGCAATTTTGTTGGGCCAGAGATTTCTGGTAAAACCTTAGGTGTAATTGGTCTTGGAGCAATTGGTGTTTTAGTTGCTAATGCTGCAGAACAATTAGGTATGAAGGTTTACGGTTATGATCCATATTTGTCTATCAAATCTGCTTGGAACCTTTCTAGTGCTACAATCCATTGTTCTGATGTTGCTGAAATATTTGAAAAATGCGATTATATTACACTTCACATTCCTGCAACACCAGACACTAAGAATTTTGTAAATAAAGATACCATTTCAAAAATGCGCGATGGTGTAAGAATTCTTAATTTTGCAAGAGGAACCTTAGTTAATACCACTGATTTAATTGAAGCTTTAGCATCTGGTAAGGTTGCTTCTTATGTTTGCGATTTCCCATCTGATGATATTATCGGTGTTCCTGGTGTAACTGCTATTCCACATCTTGGTGCTTCAACTCCTGAGTCTGAAGAGAACTGCGCTTATATGGCAGCAAAGCAATTGGTTGAATATATTGAAAATGGTAATATTGTAAACTCTGTTAATCTTCCAAATACAAGTATGCCACGTAGCTCAGACACAAGAGTTTGCGTAATCCACAAAAATGTTCCTGGAATTATTTCCGCTATTACTACAGTATTGGCTGACCATGGGGTTAACGTATGTAATATGCTTAATAACTCAAGAGGAGATTACGCTTATTCATTGTTGGACGTTGACAAAGCTGTTGATGGCGTTGAAAACTTAATAAAAGATATTGATGATGTCTTAAGAGTAAGAATTATATAATTAAAACCGCCTCACAAGAGGCGGTTTTTTTATATAAATAAATTTGATATTAGGTTTATAAAAAAACAAAGTACTATACCAATAATAGTAGGTGCTAAAAAGGCTACTATGGTCCATTTGATGCTTTTTGTTTCCTTTCTTATTGTCAGTAAAGTTGTTGAACATGGCCAATGACAAAGTGAAAAAATAATAGTATTAATTGCGGTTGTAATAGTCCAACCATTATCTACAAATAATGTTTTTAAATGATTCAAATCATTAATGTCAATCAAGGTGTTTGAACTCATGTAGGTCATTATAATAATTGGTACAACTATCTCGTTTGCCGGAAATCCCAGAATAAATGCCAGAAGTATTACTCCGTCTAATCCAAGTAATTTTCCAAAAGGTTCTAAGAATTCAGATATAATTGTTAATAGATTTGCTTCCTTTATTGTTATGTTTGCGAAAAGCCAAATAATCAGACCGGCAGGTGCTGCAACCGATGCAGCCCTAATTAGTACAAAAACCGCTCTGTCTAATAGTGAAGATATTATGGTTTTTGTTATTTGTGGTCGTCTGTATGGCGGCAACTCTAGGGCAAATGATGAAGGTAATCCTTTTAACAGTGTAACTGACAATATTTTAGAAGCAAACAGAGTTAATACTATTCCTAAAACTATAAAAATTGATAATAATAACGACGAAAGAACTGCCTTCCCAAAAGTAAAACTTGATGTTATTAAAAACATTGATATTATAGATATCATTGCAGGAAAACGACCATTACAGGGTACAAAAGCATTTGTAATTATTGCTATTAATCTTTCTCTTGGAGAATCTATTATTCTGCATCCAACTACACCCGCTGCGTTACAACCAAATCCCATACACATTGTTAGTGATTGCTTGCCGCAAGCATCACATTTCTTAAAGCATTTATCTAGATTAAAAGCAATTCTTGGTAAAAAACCTAAATCCTCCATAATGGAAAACAACGGAAAAAATATTGCCATGGGAGGAAGCATTACGGCAACAACCCAAGTAAGCACTCTGAATATTCCATGAGCTATCATATCTGCTACTAAGGTTGATGAAGTGATTAGTTTGATCAAATTATATAATTTGTCTTCTAAATAAAAGAAAAATTTACTTAGAAACTCAGAAGGATAATTTGCGCCTGTAATTGTAATCCAAAATATTATTGATAACATAATAAACATTAGTGGAAAACCAAATGTTTTGCTTGTTATTATTTTATCTATTGCTCGGTCATTCTTGGAATAATTTTGTTTTGTAAATTTTATTACAGTTCCTGCTGTGTTTTCTGCAGCTTTTACGGTACAACTGGCAACAATGTCCTCAAAATTATTTATTGTATTTTCTTTAATTATTTCATTTATTGCAATCCAACGTTTATTTGACAAATTAGTAGTGTTTGAATTTAGAAAGTTAATTTTTTCGTTTATTAGATTTTCCACTTCTTTAGAATATTCAATATATGTTTTGCAGTTTTTTTCTTTCTTTGCGTTATAATCAATAATAGTTTTTAATAACTTATCGGTTCCTTTTTTATTTCTTGCGCACATTGGAACTATTGGAATTCCAAGCTCTTCTTCAAGTTTTTTAAAGTTGATTTTAATTCCTTTCTTCTCAGCTTCATCAATCAAATTTACACATAATATAGCGTTATTTGTTGCTTCTAGTGTTTGATATGTAAGTATCAAATTTCTTTCTAAGCATGTAGCATCACACACAATAACAGTTATATCTGCATAAGCATTACAAATATATTCACTAGCTATTTCTTCTTCTGGGGAATGGGCAAGTAAAGAATAGCAGCCCGGCAGATCAACAAAAGCAATTTTTTTGTTGTATTTATTACAATAACCAACAGCCGTTGCAACTGTTTTGCCCGGCCAATTGCCAGTATGTTGATTCATTCCTGTAAGGGCGTTAAAAACAGTACTTTTTCCAACATTTGGGTTGCCTGTCAAGGCAACCACAATATCGGTATCTTTTGAAATGTTAATTGAATCGTTTAAATTAATCTGGCCGGTAGATTCCTTGTTTAAGCCCATATAGCACCTCAAATACGTTTATTTATAGTTATATTGTTCGTATCTTCGCATCTAAGCGCAATTACAGTTCCTCTTATTAAAAATGCCTTTGGGTCGCCCAAAGGACTTATATATAAGCATTCTGCAATAGTGCCATTAATTAATCCAATGTCTTGTAATCTTCTTTTAATAGTTGTGTTACTTTCCATTGAAATTATTTCTGCCTTTTCACCGACCTTTAATTCGGCTAGTTTCATAAAAGCACTC
Organism: Acutalibacteraceae bacterium; assembly: GCA_045587065.1. GTDB lineage: Bacteria > Bacillota > Clostridia > Oscillospirales > Acutalibacteraceae > SFWF01. The sequence goes on from JAZNBQ010000067.1 coordinate 9,371, forward strand.
CTATTGTTTTTTCTGTACATTATATGTTTAAATTTTTATTATGACAAAAAAGCAATCACTGTTAAGTGATTGCTTTTTCTTTATCTTCTTTTATATTTAGAAGTTTGAGGTTTGGCGGTATCGTTTACAAGACAGTTTTTGCCAGTACCAATTAAATCCTTTCTTCCGCATTTTCGCAACGCTCTCAAAACAATTTGCTTGTTTTGAGGCAGGAAATATTGTAATAATGCTCGTTGTTCCGCCTTTTCCTCCGGGGTTTTAGCAGTATAAACTTCTTCCATAGTGAAAGGATTTAAGCCGGTATAGTACATACAGGTT
>JAZNBQ010000068.1:0-4876 GCA_045587065.1 Acutalibacteraceae bacterium
AAGGGCGTAGGTCGGGTAACCGGCGCAGGAGTTCGAGTCTCCTCTTCTCCGCCAAAAAACCTCATTCTTAATGAATGAGGTTTTTTTATTTTATAATCTTAGCGTTGAGTTTAAAAATGATTTCAGTCTTTCACCCTTAGGATTTTCAAAAATATCAGTAGGTGTGCCTTGTTCACTAATTACACCGTTATCCATGAAAATAACTTCATCGGATATTTCCTTAGCAAAGCCCATCTCATGTGTAACAATAATCATTGTTCTTCCCTGCTTTGCAAGACTACCAATTACCTTTAAAACCTCACCTGTTATCTCAGGGTCAAGCGCAGATGTGGGCTCATCAAAGCATAATATTTGTGGAGAAAGCATTAAGGCTCTTGCAATAGCAACACGTTGTTGCTGACCTCCTGAAAGCTCACAAGGATAAGAGTAGAGTTTTTCAGAAAGTCCTACGCTCCCAATAATCTCCTTTGCTTCCTCTTCTATTTTGGTTAATGCGAGTTTTCTATCTTCTCCATGTACTTTATTTTTCTTGAGCTCGGCTTTAACAATAAGTTCCTTTGCCAAAACTACGTTCTTAAGAACAGTATATTGAGGAAAAAGATTAAACGATTGAAATACTAAACCGGTGCATAACTGATTTTCTCTTTTTTCTTCGCGTGAAAACTTTTCTGTTCTGTTGCTGTCAAAAACAAATCTGTCTCCAACAGAAATTGTACCGGAATCTGCAGTTTCAAGACCGGTTATACAACGAAGAATAGTTGTTTTTCCGCTACCAGAAGAACCTATTATTGATAAGACTTTACCTTTTTCTAAAGAAAAGCTTATATCTTTTAAAACTTCAGTTTTACCGAAAGTCTTTTTGATGTTTTTAACTTCTAATAATGCCAAAAATAAGCCCTCCTTTAAATTTTAAAGTATGATAACTTCTTCTCGGCTTTATCAAATAAAACAGTAAGAAGCGCACTGAAGACTAAATAATAAACGCCTGTAAAGAACAATGGCCATAATTCTCCAGCAATACCATGAGAACCTTTTAAGAATGCCTGGCCTGCCCAAATAACCTCTTGAAGAGCAATAATTCGCGCCAGAGAAGTATCTTTAACAAGTGTTATAATTTCGTTTGCCATAGGCGGAAAAATTCTTTTTACCATCTGAAGCAAAGTAACTTTGAAAAAAATCTGAGTTTTAGAAAGGCCTAAAACTTGACCGGCTTCATGTTGACCAAGAGGAACGCCCTCGATACCTGCACGATATATTTCAGAAAAATAGCAGGCATAATTAAGTATAAAAGCAACTGAAGCGGCGATAAAACGACCTTCTTCACCACTGCCCCACCAGTTATTGCCCAAAATTAATCCAGGGAAATAATAAACAATAAGCAACTGAATCATTAGCGGAGAGCCGCGAAACAACCAAACAATAACTTTAATAAAAGCACTTAAGGGTTTGAATTTGCTCATGCTGCCAAAAGATATAATAAGACCTAACGGCAGCGCACCTAGTAAGGTTACTATAAATAGTTTAAGCGTTTGAAAAAAGCCCTGATTTAAATCTGCAAAAACTATGGGAAATTGTTCAAAAAATGTCATAATTTTTTCCTTAACTTTTAAAACTTGTCTTAAACGACCAAACAGAGAACACCAAATTGATGTTCTCTGCAAAGTCTAAATCTTTGTAAATTCAACTTATTTAATAACTGCTTCCTGAACGCCGTATTTCTTAGCAATTTCATCGATTTTGCCATTCTCTGCACATTCATCGAAGAAAGCATTTAATTCTGCTACTAAGTTAGAACCCTTTCTGAAGCCAACGCCATATTCTTCAGCATTAAGAATTACAGTTCCCTTTAAGTTAGCATAAGAAGTTCCGTCACCAATCATAGCACCGGCCATGAGAGCATCAATAATAGCAGCATCACTTGTTCCTGCAGCAACCTCTACTAAAGCCTTTGACTGAACGTCAACCTCTACATAGTTGAAATTATTTTCAACTGCCTGGTCTTTACCTGCAGAACCTGCCTCTACGGCAAATTTTAAATCCTTGCAATCTGCTGCAGTCTTGTAGTTATCTGCAACATCGTTTTTAACAATTACCATCTGACCGTTCTTGCAGTATGCATCACTAACATCCATAGCAGCTTTAACTTCGTCAGAAATAGTCATACCGTTCCATACAACGTCAATTGATTTGTTAGCAAGCTCAATTGCTTTGTTGTCCCAATCGATTTCAACAAACTTAACCTTAACGCCTAATTTTTCAGCAAAAAGCTTTGCCATGTCAGCGTCATAACCAATCCACTCGTCGCTACCTTCTTCTTTGTAGTCCATTGGTGCAAAGTCTGTAATACCTACAACTAATTCGCCTTTTTCTTTTACATATGCAAGATCGCCATCAGCCTTCTGGGCACAACCTGCCAGGCAACCTAATGCCATAAGCCCTACTAATACTAATGCTAATAATTTTTTCATTTTTTTGACCTCCAGTTTAGTGTGCTAAAGTAATAGTTTACTAAATTATATCAAGAGGAAATTAATTTGTCAATAGTTTTTTTAAATTTTTTTAATTTCTTCTAACAAAGCATCTGTTTTGTTAGTCTTTTCCCAGGAAATATCTAAGTCTTCTCTTCCCATATGACCATAAGCAGATACGTCTTTATATTTTGTATTTAATAAGTTAAGTTCCTTGATAATAGCTGCAGGGCGTAAATCAAATACGTTTTTAATTGCTTTTGTAATAACTTCATCACTGTATTTTCCTGTAGAAAATGTGTCTACCATAATAGATACAGGATTAGCAACGCCGATAGCATAAGCAAGCTGAATTTCACATTTATCAGCAAGACCTGCTGCCACAACATTTTTAGCAACCCAACGAGCCGCATAAGCAGCAGAACGGTCCACCTTTGTAGGATCCTTGCCTGAGAAGGCTCCGCCGCCGTGACGAGCAACGCCACCATAGGTATCAACAATAATCTTTCTACCAGTAAGACCTGTGTCGCCTGCAGGACCGCCAACAACAAATCTGCCTGTTGGATTTATAAATACCTTAAATTTATCATTTTTAAATTCTTCAGGAATTACAGGTAAAATAACCTGTTTTAAAATATCATCACGAAGTTTTTCAAGAGAAACACTATCTTTGTGTTGGCTTGATACTACAACAGTATCAAGTCTGCTTGGCTTTCCGTTTTCAAATTCAATAGTAACCTGAGTTTTTCCGTCAGGCATTAAATAATCAATAATTCCGTTTTTTCTAACCTCAGTAAGTCTTAAAGCCATTTTGTGAGCCAGAGAAATAGTAAGTGGCATTAATTCTTCTGTTTCATTGCAAGCATAACCAAACATCATACCTTGGTCGCCGGCGCCAAAGAGATTTAATTCACTATCCTCTCCTTCCTTGTGCTCAAGAGATTTATCAACACCCATCGCAATATCTGGAGACTGCTTATGTAATGCAATATTAACGTTACAGGTATTTCCGTTAAAAAACGCTTCGTCGCAGTCATAGCCAATTTCACAGACCGCCTTACGTATAGCAGTTTCAAAATCTACACTGGCACCTGTGGTAATCTCTCCCATGACAGTTATAGAATTTGTGCTAGCGAAGGTCTCGCAAGCAACACGAGAATTTTTATCTTGCTCCAGTATTAAATCCAATATAGTATCAGACACTCTGTCACATACCTTATCAGGATGTCCTTCTGTTACTGATTCTGAAGTGAAAAGAAATTTTGACATAAATACCTCCAAAAAAATAACCTCATCAAAAAGATGAGGTTAAAAATCCTCATCTTTCGGTAATACCGCAGGATTTAGCACCTTGAACTTGTCAGGTTGCTGGGCTTCACAGGGCCTGTCCCTCTGCCACTCTTGATAAGGTTAATATTTAATTCTTATACATTATATACACTATGTTGAAAATTGTCAAGATTTATGACCTAATTAATTCGAATTTTCCATCAAGTACCAATATAAAAATGAAAATTGCAATTACAATAACAATTAGAGAAATAACAATTAATAAAACAGATTTGGAATTCAATTTATAGTGAATATTATTTCCACTAGGAACGAGTCCGGCTTTTTTAAGACCTGTAGTTAATGGTTTATATATCGCAAGTGTAATAGCAGCATTCATAGCCGCCTTTGTTAAATTAAACGGCAAAAGCAAAGGAGCTATCATAGAAATAACAACACTTCGGTCAGCACCCATAAAATAAGGCGTAATGAACAAATTAGCAAGAAGCATAACTGAAGTAACAGAAAGCACAGAAATAACGAGCCCAACAATGGCACCACTAAAACTTTTCTTATACTTATAGATAACACCGCAGGTAAGAGCAAATGTGCCACTTGAGAGGAAATTCATTATAAGGCCATAAACACCTGTATCACTTACAGATAGAAACTCCAAAAAAGCTACTATAGCGGCAGACAACACTCCGTACAAAGGTCCAAACATTAACGAAATTATTGAAATGACTGCATCTTTAGCATCAAAGGTTAAAAACGAAACCTTAATTCTAAAAACAAACATGCAAAGAAACGCCAAAGCGCATAGCATTGCTGATGCAGAAATCTTTTTGAGTTTTACAGATTTTTCCATAATATATCTTTCCTTCTTAAAAAATAAAAACCTCAAAGCAACAATACTTCGAGGAAAATAATATACATAGTATAATATCTTCTATCATCCAGACTATACTGTCGGCTTTGGAATTTCACCAAATCAACCAAAAGGCTCGCGGGCTATACCGCCGGTGAGGAATTACACCTCGCCCCGAAGATTTTAATTAATTATAAATTATATTTATGCGGTTGTCAAGTAAGCTATTACAAATAATGTAAATTAGTGTTGTAAAAACAATAATAATCTG
>JAZNBQ010000069.1:0-7228 GCA_045587065.1 Acutalibacteraceae bacterium
TTCGGTTGTAAGAACCATAGATGCTACAGATGCGGCATTCTGAAGTGCAGAACGTGTAACCTTTGTTGGGTCAACGATTCCTGCCTCAATCATATCGGTGTAAACTTCTTTATAAGCATCGAAGCCGTAGTTTGCCTTGCCTGCGGCAAGAATTTTCTCGATAATAACAGAGCCTTCAAGACCAGCGTTAAGTGCAATCTGACGAATAGGTGCTTCAAGTGCTTTAAGAACAATTTTTACACCTGTTTTCTCGTCGCCGTCGGTCTGGTCTAAGAGAGCCTTAACAGAATCCATAGCGTTAACAAGTGCTGTTCCACCACCTGCTACAATTCCTTCTTCAACTGCGGCCTTAGTAGCTGCAAGGGCATCTTCAATACGAAGCTTCTGCTCTTTCATTTCTACCTCTGTAGCGGCACCAACCTTGATAACTGCAACGCCGCCTGAAAGTTTAGCAAGACGCTCTTCAAGTTTTTCACGGTCAAAATCACTTGTAGTAACAGCAATCTGGTTTTTAATCTGACCAACTCTGTCTTTAATAGCAGAAGCCTCTCCTGCTCCGTCAACAATGATGGTGTTTTCTTTTCCAACCTTTACCTGACGAGCACGGCCAAGTTGATAAAGCTGAGTTTCTTTAATGTCAAGACCAAGTTCTTCAGAAATAACCTCGCCGCCTGTCAAAATTGCAATATCCTGAAGCATTTCTTTTCTTCTGTCGCCAAATCCGGGAGCTTTAACACCAACGCATACGAAGGTACCACGAAGTTTGTTTACGATAAGGGTTGAAAGTGCTTCGCCCTCAATATCTTCTGCAATAATAACAAGCTTTTTACCTGCCTGAACAATCTGCTCAAGAAGTGGTAAAACGTCCTGAATGGAAGAGATTTTCTTATCGGTAATAAGAATTAAAGCATCGTCGATAACTGCTTCCATCTTATCGGTATCGGTAACCATATAAGGCGTGATGTAGCCTCTGTCAAACTGCATACCCTCTACAACCTCGCTGTAGGTTTCTGCGGTTTTAGACTCTTCTACTGTAATAACGCCGTCTGCTGAAACCTTATCCATTGCTTCAGCAATAAGATTTCCGATAAACTCGTCTCCTGCAGATACGGTTGCAACTCTTGCAATATCTTCACTGCCTGATACTTTTTGAGAGTTGGACTCAACAGTAGCAACTGCAGCGTCAACTGCCTTTTTAATTCCCTTTTTAACAACCATAGGATTTGCACCGGCAGCTACGTTCTTCATTCCCTCTAAAATAAGGGCCTGAGCAAGTACTGTTGCTGTGGTTGTACCGTCTCCTGCACAGTCGTTGGTTTTTGTTGCTACTTCCTTAACAAGTTGAGCACCCATATTTTCAAAAGGACTAGCAAGTTCGATTTCTTTAGCGATAGTTACGCCATCGTTTGTAATAAGAGGAGCGCCGAAGCTTCTCTCTAAAACAACATTTCTGCCCTTAGGACCAAGTGTTACTTTAACTGCATCTGCAATTTTGTCAACACCTGCCTGTAATGCTTTACGGGCTTCTTCTCCAAAAATAATGTCTTTTGCCATGGTTTCTTACCTCCAAAATACCAATTAGTCAACTATAGCAAGAATGTCGGATTGGCGAACAATACTATATTCTTCTCCGTCAAACTTTACCTCTGTACCTGCATAATTGGCGGTAATTACCTTATCGCCAACCTTAACGAACATTTCAACCTCATTGCCATCAACCATTCCGCCGGGGCCAACTGCAACAACCTCTGCAATTTCAGGTTTTTCCTTTGCGGTTGCGGTTAAAATGATGCCGCTTTTTGTTGTTTCTTCTGCTTCAACAGACTTTAAAACAACTCTGTCTAATAAAGGTTTAATAGTCATTATAAATTGCCTCCAAACAATAAAATAACAAATAATTAGCACTCGTACTTTTAGAGTGCTAATTATTATTTTAACCATTTTTTGCTAAAAATCAAGTCTTTTAAGAAAATTTATTAATTTGTTAACAAATTTTCAGGAACCACTAATTTTATCGCTTTTTTTGCTATTTCGCATTTTATGTTTTTGGTATGTAAAATTTCTCCATCAAGGCTCACCGGTATAGGCTTTTCGGTAATAATTTCAAAGGTCTGACACTCGGCTGTGGTACAGAAAGGCAGACCCTCGTGTTTACCCGCCTTGTAAATGGGTAAGAATTTTAAAATTTTAAGTCTTGAAATAACGTCAACCGAGAGAAAATTCAACTTTCCATCAAAAGGATTACTATTTGGCGCACTCATATAACCTCCACCATATGCAGGTGCATTGGCACAAACAGCGAAAAGATATCTTCCCTCCATCTGTTTTTCGTTATCGATTATAAGCTTTGCTTTTATTCCAAGTTTTCTTAAAATAGTTTTTACAACCGCAAGATTATATGCAGTAGGACCGCTTACAAAAGGAAGCCTTTTAAAGATTTTCATATCGTCAGCTACCATTGCGTCCATTCCTGCACAGCACTGGTTAAGGCAATAATAATCTCCTGCTTTAATAAGGTCTACCAAAACAGATTTGCCGTATTTTTGTTTTTCAATATTCAGAAAATCTTTCTTACTATCTTTGCCGAAATATTTTATAAAATCGTTTGCCGAGCCGATGGGTATTATGCCAAGACTTACGTTTTCAAAGCCTACTATACCATTTAATACCTCAAAGCAGGTGCCGTCGCCTCCACAGGCAAAAATTCTTACCTCATCCCCTGTTTCAGCTTCTTTACGCGCCTTTACCTTGGCATCTCCAACACCTTCGGTAAAGAGAATTTTACAGTCATCCCCATAATAAAGCTTGATTTGCTCTACTAATGTTTCCGAACTGTCTTGTTTACCTGCCGCAGGATTTATAATATATACGTCCCTCACTGTTTTTCCCCTTTTATTTAAAATACATATAAAGTTGACACTTAATCATACCGTTATATAATTTTCTTCTTTTGTCTGATGGCCTTCCAAAGATTTTTTCAAAATCGTCATCCGGACTTATGACAAAATATTTTTTACCCTGTTCTTTTGCAAAAACGTTACCCATGGTTTTATACAGTGTTTCTGCCTGTTTTATGTCCAGAAGCCTCTCGCCATAAGGCGGATTTGTTATTACAAGACATCTGCCCTCAGGCAATTTAAAATCTTTAACATCCGCAAGTTCTGCTCTTACATACTTTGAAACTCCTGCTTTTTCTGCATTTTCATTTGTAAGACGAACTGCCTCAGGGTCAATATCGTAGCCGACACCTCTGAAATCAATATTCTGAAGAACCAAATCCTGTGCCCTTGCACGTTCTTCTCGCCACACCTTTTCGTCTACAAATGAAAATCGTTCAGAAGCAAAGAATCTTCTAAGTCCAGGGGCTTGTTTTTTAGCCATTAAAGCCGCTTCTATAAGTATTGTGCCTGAACCGCAGAATGGGTCGAAAAGTTTAGTATCAGGAAAAATCCTCGCAGTATCACACATTGCTGCAGCCAAGGTTTCTTTTAAAGGGGCTTCATTAGAATTTCTTCTATAGCCTCTTTTATGTAGTCCTTCTCCGGAAGTATCAAGCATCATTGTGACTTGATTTTTAAGGATTGAAAATCGAATTTTATATTCAGGTCCGGTCTCGCTAAACCAACTAACCTTGTATTTTGTTTTTAATCTTTCAACTATAGCTTTTTTAATAATAGACTGACAGTCCGACACACTGAAAAGGTCTGAATTAAGGCTGTAGCCGTTAACAGGAAAAGCATCGTCCTTTCCAATATAATCTTCCCAAGGAAGCTTTTTAACGTTCTGAAAAAGGTCTTCAAAGGAATGTGCTTCAAACTCCCCAACTACTATCATTATTCTCTCGCTAAAACGTGAGCAAATATTAGCACGGGCAAGTATATTGCTATCTCCTTCAAAGATAACACGACCATTTTCTGCTTTTACGTTTTCGGCGCCCATTCTCTCAAATTCGCCGGCAGCTATACCCTCTACTCCAAAAAGGCAAGGAGCTGCAAATTTAAATTTTTTCATTTATTATTCTCCAATTATTACTGACTTATGGCGTGTTACGTGACAACCTATATTTACCGCCACAGGCAGCCCTGCTATGTGGGTGGGCGCCCATTCAACCTTAACCGCCAAGGCTGTGCTTCTTCCTCCAAAGCCTTGAGGGCCAATATCCAACCGGTTTATCTTTTGAAGAAGTTCTTTCTCCAAGTCTGCATAATAGTCACTGTCATTTGGCTCACTTGTATTTCGGCAAAGAGCCATTTTGGAAAGCAGGGCAACCTGCTCGAAATCTCCGCCGATGCCAACTCCTACAACTATAGGTGGGCAAGGGTTCCCTCCTGCTTTCTTTACTGTATCTAAGACAAAATCTACAACGCCCTGTCTACCCTGAGAGGGAGTGAGCATTTTGATTCTACTCATATTCTCACTACCAAAGCCTTTAGGCGCAACAGTTAGTTTAATTTTATCTCCCGGTACTATTCTTGTATGAATAATAGCAGGGGTATTGTCACCTGTGTTTACGCGGTTAAGCGGGTCTTTTACAACAGACTTTCTGAGAAGGCCTTTTTCGTAGCCTATTCTTACACCATCGTTTACCGCGTCTTCGAAACTTCCGCCTATTATATGAACATCCTGTCCGATTTGGGCAAAAACTACCGCCATACCTGTATCCTGGCAGATGGGAACGTCCAATTCTTTAGCCTTGTCAATGTTTTCCTCCATTGAATCTAAAATAGAACGTGCCAGTTGGTTTGTTTCTTTTTCCTTTGCCGCCGAAACGCAGTCTATTATGTCGTCAGGCAGATTTTTGTTTGCTTTTATGCACAAATCTGCCACCGCTTGTGTTATAACGTTACAACTAATTTCTTTTATCATTATTTCTCCATTTGAAAAATGGCGGACTTTTAAAAAGCCGCCATTTATCTTGTTATTTTTGTCCTGAACGTCTATTCTTCTTTGCGTCAGGATTTTTTCTTTTAAGGTCTGAAAACTTTTCGTCGCTTACCTGTTTGAATTTATTCATCATATCTTCAAAGGACGCCGATTCACTTTTCTTAGCCGTCCAAACATAAGAACGATCTACAGATGCAGTCTCTGTTTTGGGGGCATACGCCCTTTTCTCTCTGCGTTCAGGTTTTTCAGTCTTGATTGGCTCTTGTGCCTTTTTTATGCTCAGACTGATTTTTCCATCGTCGCCGATATTTAAAACCTTCATTTTAACAACATCATTTTCCTTAACGAAATCTTTAATTTCGCTAACGTAAACCTGAGCAATTTCTGAAATATGTACCATTCCGGTCTGTCCGTTTCCCAAGTCTACAAAAACGCCGAAATTAGTAACTCCTGTTATTTTGCCCTCAACAATGTCTCCTATGGTAAGCTGCATTAAACTATGCTTCCCCCTAAACCTTTACTATTATATAAAACTCAAAACGAGCCTTAATTTCCTGAAATATCTTTATAAACCTGTTCATCGGCAAAAACGTAGCCAAGACGTTCTCTCGCCGCTTTCTCTATGATTTCTTCCTTTGTTCCATTAGTGGTCAAATGATTAAATTCCTTAATGTTTGCTTCTTTTTGAACCTTTTGTTCTTCCAAAACAGAAAGCTCAGCCTTCTTCTCGGAAAGCTGTTTGCACAAAGATGCTATAGATAAAAACAGGGCTAGGCAAAAAACTGCAATTAAAAGCTTATGTAGAATGCTGACTTTACGCTTACTATAAGTCTTACTGCTCAATTTTATACACCCTTTTTAATTTTTTTACTAAACCTTAGTTACTGTAATTATACACTAACAGTTTCTTACTTTTCAAGACTTTTTTTCAGTTTTTTGCAGTTTTTCTCTTATTTTAGAGGTTTTTTTGCCTAAAATCCAAATGCTTTTAATTTTTGCTTTTTTTATCTTACCATTTATTGCTAAAAAGATTGTATGCAGAAACTTAAAAATCAGTATAAGCCATTTTGAAAAAATTAATCTAAAGGTGAAAAATCCAAAAGTTTCTCCTACAAAAACATACCCTCTTATTTGACCTGACTCCCTTGTTAAAAGAAAACAAAAATTCAAAAAAGTAACTATTAGGAAAAATATTATATCGGTTATAAAAACCACAAATTTTGAATTTAAGCCAAAAATTCTAAGCCCACGGGTAAAATCAAAAATTATACAGAAAACGGCACCTAAAAACATACTGAAAAGATAAGTGGTAACCTGACTTGATAAATTAATCTCCCACATTATTTAAGCAACCTTTTAATGAAGCTTGTTTTAACGTCGCTGTCTTCAGTATACACAAGAGCATAAACCGAGCCTGTCATATTAAGTTCTGAACTGGATGCACTGAAACCACCTATATTAAGCTTTGAACCCTTAACCGTTAACATTCCCATATCGGTTTTTAAAACAACCGTTTCATCGTCAAAGGAAATGACCTCCAGTACCCCTGACATATTAAGCTTGGTTCGTTTCTCCATTATTACGTTATGTACCGCTGAAATTCTCTCTTCTGACATAAAAAAACACCACCCTTAAATTATATTTAGAGCAGTGTTTTTCTATTACTTTATTCTATTACTTTATACAGGTCGGCGGCATCGTCTTTTTTTACCACCTCTGCCACGTTTGTTACCTGTACCTTTATGGTTCTTGTTCCAAAGGCAATCTCAATAACGTCGTCAACCTTTACGTTGTAAGATGCGCGGGCAGGATTTCCGTTTACTATAACCCTACCTGCATCACAAACTTCGTTGGCAATGGTACGACGCTTAATAATCCTGGAAACCTTTAAATATTTATCTAGTCTCAAATGTAATACCTCATTAAAAAATTTGAGCCGCCATTAAGGCGGCTTTCAAATTTCTTATTTTGCAACAGCGTCTTTAAGAGCTTTACCAGCCTTAAATGCAGGAACCTTTGTTGCAGCAATCTTAATTGTTGCGCCTGTCTTAGGATTGATGCCTGTTCTAGCTGCACGTGCACGAGCTTCGAATGTACCAAAGCCAACAAGAGCAACCTTGTCGCCAGCCTTCATAGCGTCTGTTACGGTAGCTACGAATGCAGCTACAGCTGCGTCTGCGTCCTTTTTAGAGATATTTGCCTTCTCTGCTACTGCAGCAACTAATTCTGTTTTGTTCATAATAAAACCTCCAAATTTATTTTCAATGGAAACTTTTTCCATTTGAAATCAATTAAACCTCTTTAAAAGCCTGTCCTATTTCTTGTGGCGTAGGATTTGCATCTT
>JAZNBQ010000070.1:0-4715 GCA_045587065.1 Acutalibacteraceae bacterium
AAAGTTTAATTCATGTAGAAGATATCCAAGACAGCGTAGAAACTGTTTTAATTCAAGCAGGATATGATGATGTAGCAAAAGCATATATTTTATATCGTCGTCAACATGAAAATGTAAGAAAAGCAAAAAATACCCTTTTAGATTATAAATCATTAGTTAATAACTATTTACAAGTTAATGACTGGAGAGTTAAGGAAAACTCTACTGTTACATATTCAGTTGGTGGCTTAATCTTATCAAACTCTGGAGCAATTACTGCAAATTATTGGTTATCAGAAGTTTATGATGATGAAGTTGCTGATGCACATAGAAAAGGTGATATCCATATTCACGACTTATCAATGTTAACTGGATATTGTGCTGGTTGGTCATTAAAACAATTAATCCAAGAAGGATTAGGTGGAGGTACAGGTAAAATCACTTCTTCTCCTGCAAGACATTTATCAACTTTATGTAATCAAATGGTTAACTTCTTAGGTATTATGCAAAATGAATGGGCTGGAGCTCAAGCATTCTCATCTTTTGATACTTATTTAGCACCATTTGTTAAAGTAGATAATTTAAGTTATGATCAAGTTAAGAAATGTGTAGAATCATTTATTTTTGGTGTTAATACTCCTTCTCGTTGGGGAACACAGGCTCCATTCTCTAATATCACTCTTGACTGGACAGTTCCTAACGACCTTAAGGATTTACCTGCAATTGTTGGCGGTAAAGAACTTGACTTTACCTATGGTGACTGTCAGAAGGAAATGGATATGGTAAATAAAGCCTTTATCGAAATTATGATTGAAGGCGACGCTAACGGAAGAGGCTTCCAGTACCCAATTCCAACCTATTCCATCACAAGAGACTTTGACTGGTCAGATACCGAGAACAATAAGCTTCTCTTTGAAATGACCTCTAAATACGGTACACCATACTTCTCTAACTATATCAACAGTGATATGGAACCAAGTGACGTGCGTTCAATGTGCTGCAGACTTCGTCTTGACCTTAGAGAGCTTCGCAAGAAGTCAGGCGGATTCTTCGGTAGTGGTGAGTCCACCGGTTCTGTTGGTGTTGTAACTATCAACATTCCGAGAATCGCATATCTTGCAACTGATGAAGCAGACTTCTATGCAAGACTTGACAAGATGATGGATATTTCTGCTCGTTCACTTAAAATTAAGAGAGACGTTATCACAAAGCTTCTTGACGAAGGTCTATATCCATACACCAAGCGTTATCTTGGAACATTTAACAACCACTTCTCAACCATCGGTCTTGTTGGTATGAACGAAGCAGGACTTAACGCTAAATGGATAAGAAAAGACCTAACACACAAAGAGTGTCAGGAATTCACTAAAGACGTTCTCAACCATATGCGCGAGAGACTTTCTGACTATCAGGAGAAATATGGAGACCTTTATAACCTAGAGGCTACACCTGCAGAGTCAACCTCTTACAGACTTGCAAAGCACGACGTTGCAAGATATCCTGACATTATCACTGCTTCTGAGGCAGAAGACGTGCCATACTACACCAATAGTAGCCATTTACCTGTTGGTTATACCGATGACATCTTTACTGCATTAGAGATTCAGGACGAGCTACAGACCCTTTATACCTCAGGTACTGTTTTCCATGCTTTCTTAGGTGAAAAATTACCTGACTGGAAGGCAGCAGCAATGCTTGTTAAGAAGATTGCAGAAAATCACAAATTACCTTACTACACCTTGTCTCCAACATACTCTGTATGTAAAGACCACGGATATATCATAGGCGAGCACTTTACTTGCCCAATCTGTGGAGGAGAGGCAGAGGTTTATAGTAGAATTACAGGCTACTACAGACCTGTTAGAAACTGGAATGCCGGTAAGACACAGGAATATAAAGAAAGAAAAGAATATGTAGTTACAGAGGACGATATAAACAACGCAGGTAAGAAATGTGCTTGTAAAAGTGAGGAAAAGGCAGAGACTCCTACTACCCAGTTAGCAGACGGAAGCTACCTCTTCGCATCTCCAACCTGTCCTAACTGCAAAATTGCATATTCATTGCTTGAAAAGGCTGCATATCCTTACACCAAATTAATGGCAACAGAAAACGTAGAGCTCACCAATGCTCTTGGCATTAAACAGGCTCCAACCCTTGTTGTTGTAAAGAATGGCGCAGTAGAAAAATTTGCCGGTGTAGGCGAAATTAAGAAAGCAATTGAGTAGAGGTAATATCCAGTGTATGACATTATAATAATCGGAGGTGGCCCGGCAGGGCTTACCTCCGGTATATATGCAAGACGTGCTAATAAAAGCGTTTTGATTATTGAGAAAAACACCTTCGGCGGACAGATTACCTCTTCGCCTAAGGTAGAAAACATTCCGGGTTTTTCTGAAGTAACGGGTAATGAGTTTGCAGAACAACTTGTGGAACAGGCTATCTTCCAAGGGGTAGAGTTTGAATATTCCGAAGCAACCCAGATTATAGACGGAGAAGTAAAAAAGGTTGTAACAGACGGCGGTACCTTTGAGGCTAAAGCAGTTATAATTGCAACAGGAACAAAGCATCGCCATTTAGGACTTCCTAATGAAGAGAAGTTTATCGGAGATGGAATTTCATTCTGTGCCGTTTGTGACGGTGCATTTTTCACAGGAAAAACCGTTGCAGTAATAGGCGGAGGAAACTCGGCACTTCAAGAGGCGCTTCAGCTCTCAGACCTTGCAAAACAAGTGTATGTGGTGCAAAATCTTTCCTACCTTACAGGAGAGGCTTCTCTTGCAAAACAGGTAGAAGAAAGAGAGAATATAACTGTTATCTTAAATCATACAGTTAGCGCGGTACTGGGAGAAGATGCATTTAAGGGTATTACAATTACTAATGCCCAAGATGGAAAAGTATCTGAACTTGCCCTTGACGGAATGTTTGTGGCTATCGGACTTATTCCTCAAAACGAATATTTTAAGAATGTTATAACACTTAATAGTTATGGCTATGCAGATTATGACGAAACCTTAAAAACCGAAACAAAGGGAATTTTTGTAGCAGGAGACGGCCGCAAAAAACAGATAAGACAGGTAGTTACCGCGGCGTCAGACGGCGCAGTAGCAGCCCTACTTGCTTGTGATTATATAAATCAGATGTAACAAAAACCTTGCGCATTAAAGCGCAAGGTTTTTTAATTATTTTTCAAAACTGCAAAAGAAACGATATAGCATTACAAGGCCCACACTTAAAAAAATTCCGCCTATAATATCAGAAAGCCAGTGTACTCCTGAAAGGAGTCGACCAAATACCATAAACACAGTAAAAGTTTTAACTGAATATATTAAAACTTTTTTTAAAATATTGTTTTTTATTCTTCTTTTAATTTGCATAATAGCCGTGGGCATTACACATAAAACCAAAAGGGTAGTAGATGAAGGGTAACAGGCTTCTAGGAATCCGTAAATTAATACAGGTCTGTAGTTTATAACCACCGATTCAAAAAGAAGATAAAAGGTTATTGTTACAATATAAAAAACACCTAAAATAAGAATATCGTAATCAACTTTTAGAATGTTTTTTCTTTTAATCCACTGAACAAGACCTAAAACGGCAAATAAAAAGCCAAAACCAACAGGCACAAGCCCTGCCCAGTCGGTAATATGATAAAGACTCATATGTACCCCTGTTAAATGGTGAAAAGCCTTGTTAATAGTCGAAAACCCTACAAACGAGTCGTTAGGACCTATAGCCTTAACGTCAATAAAACTTATAAGTGCTGTCCATAAAATAAAGGCTGCAAGACAAAAAGTTGCGACCTTTAAATCTTTGAATGGTGTTTTTTTCATAAAATAAAACCTGCCTTTTTTGTTTTCTTAAAAACTTTTTAAAGGCAGGCTTTAATTTTCACAATAAACAAGGCGTCACACTAATGACACGTTTAGTGTCTTAAGGTAAAACCCTTTGTTAAAAGAATAAAAAGAGAGAAAATAGCGGCATAAGGGTGTAGACTTACAATAAATAAAACTGCGCATAAAAGATTTAAAACAAAGGAAATTTTAACTTTGCTTTTTAACCAAAAGGCTTTTTCACAGTTTTGCAAAGCAAGAGTTAAAATGCCTGTTAAAACTACACCGAAAATCAAGCAAAAATACAAGATTTTAAGATAATTGGCAATGCCCTCTAAAGCAAGCAGGGAAACCCCTTGTACAGTATTGTTAATCTTTTGACCGAAAAAGGGGAGAAAAAGGAGCATAGAAAAGCTAAGGTCAAGGAATCCAAAAAACAAATCTTTGAAATGTTTTTCTTTTCTTTTTACGTCTTCTTGAGCAATGGTAATAAGTTGATCGTTAGATAAAAGCTCATCGAGGCTAAGGTCAAAAAACTTTGCTATAGCCTTTAGAGAATCTATGTTGGGGTAGCCTCTGCCGGACTCCCACTTAGAAACGGCAGTACGAGAAACAAAAAGAGCCTTTGCCAGTTCTTCTTGGGTTACATTCCTTTTCTTTCTTAAATTTTGTAATTTTTCATTAAATTCCATAATTAACACTCTTAAACTTTAGTTTTATATTCCTTGTGGCACTAAGGAATAATTTTAAAGACATAAAATTTCGCCAAATTCAGTAATTCTTTGACTTATTATATCATAAAACCAAAGGTGGAAGCCTTTGTAGCGGCAAAGCCGCTTGCCGCATCGCAATGCGGCGGTTTTATAGATTCAATGTTCTTAAACAAAAATCGCAGATTTTTAAATG
>JAZNBQ010000071.1:0-7011 GCA_045587065.1 Acutalibacteraceae bacterium
CAGGAAATCCTCTTTGTATGCATCATCCCAGGTTACCGTACCCGTTACTCTGCCTAAAGTATCATAGGTGTAGCTTATTTTACCGTAACCTAAATGGCATGATTCTACCAGTTTATCATTATTAGGAGACAAGGGGACAGGAAAACCATCCCCTTGTCCCACTTACCGATAGCAGAGTGGGGAAGACAGGGACGATTATTCTTGTGTCATTTTGCCAACACAAAAGAACCGTCCCCTGTGTTCTTGTTCTTGTGTTACTTGTTCCTATTGTGTGCGCCAATCGTACTTTTCTCCACGTGATATATCAAGTGTTTTACCATTGATTAAAACTGTTGAATTATCAACCCAAATAATTTTGGCATCGTATTCATGATATGCATCATAAATTATGTTTTTTTTATTGCCATTTATTATATAAACCCTAATTGAAAAATCAACAGTTGCACCAGGTTCTGTTCTATATGCTTCTAAATTGTATTTACCATCTGGTGACTGAGAAGACATTAAAAAGGTTTCTTGGTTACTTGTTTGAGAGTTTCCGATGTTAAAAATAGGAATAATATAGGTGCAAATAAACAGGGCAAGCAATATTATTAAAACAACACTTGATATCATAGACAAAACTATCACAATAGTCCTTTTCATAGTCATAACCTCCTTAATGATCTTCATTATAAAGCATAATTCCATACATTATATACATTTGGTCACGAAGATCATCTCCGTAGGAGGCCATAATAAACGAAAAGTTGGATGTTCCCGCCATTATTTGTGCAAAACCTGCACCTGCTAACAAAACGGAATCCGGCAAACCAAGCGCTTTACCAGTATAACCAAAATTAATATTTCCGATATCTTGTCCCTGAATTACTAAATCATTAAACTGGAATGTTCCTTGATATTCCGGCAATTGTTTTAAATCCCACTCACCTTTGTTTCGTACCTTATTATAAAACTGTTTCCCTGATTCAATAATTCCTTTATTCTTTGTAGTTTCTTTTACCGTGTTCGCATTAGTTTTAAGAGTTTCTCTAAAACTTTCAGTTATGTCAGCTGATGGTTCAGGCAACGATTTTAATTCTTTTTGGACTCGGTTAGTTTCCTTTACAGTACATACCACCTTTGCAACAACAGCGACCACAGCCACCACAGTTACAACAGTTTTTATTATGGCGGAAATCCAAAATTGACCTGATGGATCAACACGATTAACCGGATTATTCCCGCAGTATGCGAACAAGTTTAGACCCGTTAAATCAGATCCTGTAGTAATCATATTATCCGAATTAATCCACCGACATATACTAGGATCATAATAACGGCTGGATACATAGTAGAAGCCCGTCTCTACATCATAGTAGTACCCTCTATAACGGTAGGGATTAAGTTGACCGATGGTATTGGCTTCACTGCCTGTAACACTAAGTACTTTGCCCCATGCGTCGTAGGTGTATTCTACTAACTTGTTGCCTTGACGGTCGGTTATGGCGATTACGTCACCTTGAACATTACGTAACAGATAATAGAAAGATATAAGATTATCTTCTGCACTGTAGTATTCAAAAGCAACAACACTACCGGATAGGTCACGCATATAGGTGAGAATATCACCGTTTGGACGGCGTTCCTGTAATACACCTTCACCGGTTACAAAATACTTTGTTTCAGCACCGTTTATAGTTTTACTTGTACGTTGACCGCTGTCATTGTACTTATATGTAATATTATACTGCGTATTACTAAATGATGCAAGTTTTCTGCCGTTTTTCCATGTAAGGCTTATACCGTTGCGGTAGGATAGGGGATTACCAATATCGTCATAGGTAATAGCCGTACCGTTATATCCGGTCATAAGGTCTTTCCAGTTAGTATCGCCATAGGTATAATTTACAGTATTAGTAGCCTGAGTAGGCTCACCTAAGGTATACGGATATTCGGTTTTACTAAGGATATTACCGCCGTTATCGTAGGTGTATACTATTGTTTTATTCTGTGTTACACTGTTTTCCCGTATTAACTGATTCAGTGCATCATAGGTATAGCTTTCGCAAAGGGTACCGTCTACCGTTATGGTTAGAATATTACCGTTGCCGTCATAGGTATAATCGTAATCTTTTCCGCCAACGGTATAACGGCTTATCTGTGTTGTGGTGGTGTTTTCATCTAACTGTCGGTAGGTTATATAGCTATACAGGAAATCCTCTTTGTATGCATCATCCCAGGTTACCGTACCCGTTACTCTGCCTAAAGTATCATAGGTGTAGCTTATTTTACCGTAACCTAAATGGCATGATTCTACCAGTTTATCATCGTTATAGGTTATATCCCTTTTCCAGACTTTATCTGTATAATATGTCTGAGCATAGGCACCGCTCATAAGTATATTACTTTTAATTTGTGTAGGTTCGTTATACTCATTATATGTAATATGGGTGTCGTAGCCCTCGTTGGAATATTCACCCGTCATTCTACCGATTTCATCGTATTCGTAACGGTATTTAACGCCGTTTTCGCTATCGGTTTGGGTACCAACCTTTCCGGAGCTGTCATAGGAATAGCTGTAAAGCTGACTACCATTGTATTTTATACCGATAACCGAGTTATCCCAGTCACTTTCATACACGTTTTCGGTATATGCACCGTTTCCGTAATCGGAACGGGTTAATCTTCCGTTATATGCGGCATACTCATGTTCAATAAGCGTTTTACCGCCTACCTTTATGTTTGAAACATCATCATAAAAGGTATCGTAATTAAAGGTATATACCGTTCCATTTCCCGCTGTAATACTTTTTAGGTTGTAGGTGTCGTATGTATACTGAACGGTAGCTCCTCCGCTGGTAACAGAAAGGATACGGTCATAATTATCATAGGTATAATCCGTCCTCACACCGTTACTATCGGTTACACTTTGCAGAGTACCTTTTTGCTGGTGGTAATCGTATGTAGTAACTCCGCCGTTAGAATCGGTAGTTTTAGACAGCATATTACCGTTTACATATTCATTAGTAACCTTTAACTGATTAGGTGCAGTGCCTACCGTCATTGTAAGTGCATTTCCGTAGCTGTCATAGGTGTAGTTGTAAACAACGCCTGAACGGTCTTTTGCAGATACAATTCTTTTATTACTGTCATAGGTGTATTCCTCGGTTGTATTATCCGGGTAGGTTATTTTTGTTAAATTTTTTGCGGTATCGCCGTAGGTATAGGAGGTCTTTTTTGTACCGTCATAGGAATATCTCAGTTTACCGTCAAGCTCGGCACCGTCGGCAGAGGTGTAATATTCATATTTCTGCCCGTCTTCACCTATAAACAACTGGAAATCATCAAAATATGCTGTATTGGAATTATCCCGGTAAAGTATTATAATATCGATTTGGGTTGCGTCACCCTTGGCAACAATGCTATCCTTAAGATATTGCCAGTCGTTACATTCAGGGTCGAAATCAAATCTTAGATATTCTCGTCCCGAAACGCCGTTATCAACATAATTATACCCAATATCAATAGAGAAGTCGCGGTTACCTGTAGTAGGAACACTATCTGCCTTTGCCCAACAGCTAAAGGTAATAAGCTGACCTTTTTTTAAGGTAACATTTGCAACCTGTTTATAATAAGCGTTAAGAGTTTCACTGGTGCCTACAACAGAAATTCCGTAACCGTTACGGACTCCACGGTCATTTATTGCAACTGTTCCACCGGTAAAGGTAGTGCCCTTTGTCCATGAAGATGGCATACTTCCCGAATAGTTTTCAAAACTTCCGTTATCAACATAATTGTAACGGTTTGCAACTGCACCCTCCTCCAATTGCAGCTGGTCAAACCACGCTGTACCTGAGGATAGGCGTAGACCGCAATGGAAACGCATTTGAACAGCACCGTCGGGTACTGTGAAGGTTACGCTTATGCGCTTCCAATCGTTTGTTCCTGTTGTTTCCTGACTATTGGCATATCCTACGTTGACACCTGAACTATTACTGAATGAAGCATATAAAAGAGCTCCAGCATGATCAGATACATTTTCAGTTTTTACATAGGCTGAATAGGTATAGGTAACACCCGGTTTAAGATTATATAATATATATACTCTTCCGAGATACGTATCAGTGGGAGCATTAACCTGTACCTTTTGCGACCTATATCCCGAACTTGCATAATCGGTAGCATATCCTGTTGAGAAGCTATATGTACCTGTTCCCCAGTTACTCTGTCCCCAATAACCGTCTATTTCAGCACTGCCGTTTGGCAAAAGATTATCAACATATTTTTCGCTAAACTGTTTAGAAACCCTTGTGTCTACCTTTTTTGAGGTAATACCAAAGCTATCAGTAGTGGAAGAACCGTCCATATACTTGGTTGATACAACATTCATATCACGGTCATATTTTGTTACTGCACGGCCTACAAAATCGAATACCGATGTAACAGAAGCACCCTGTCTGTCGGTTACGGTTGTTTTACCGTCTTCATAGCTGAATTGCAGGTAATTACCCTCATTGCTTCCTGAATACTCGGTGGCTTTAGTAATCTTTTTAAAGCCAATTTCCGGTGTAGCGCTTTCATATTCAAAAACCATTTTTTGCGCTTCAGGGCTTGTAACCGAAGTTAAATATCCTCCGGAATAATTAAACTGGGTAACTCCCGACTGTGAGTCGGTAATTGTACTTAGTCTACCGTCACTTTGATAGGTAAAGCTTGTTGTTCTACCCGCTGTATCAGTAATAGATGTAAGATAATTATTAGTATAAGTTAGTTCTGTACGCTGATTAAGGTCATCAATTACCGCCGTTGGATAATAGCTTTCATTAGCATATTCCAAGGTTAGCGAATTATTGCTTGAATCAACAATTTTAAGCAAACGACGGGAAGTATTTGAAAACACTAATTTACTTCCGTCTTCATACTGTATACAGTAATCCTGGTTTTCGTTTTGGGTAATAAACGTTTGTTTATCAAACTCATATTCCCATCTGGTAGGGTTACTGTCGGAGGTTGCTTCAAAATAATGTTTTGTACCGTCAGCGTCGGTATGAACTTTATAGTTTTTTCCGCTTATAGTTTTATCACTTAACTGTTGGTTTAAATTCGTTCTGAAACCAATGCCGTAATATACCTTTTGGCCGTTTGCAGATGAGGCAAAATCGCGACTTACTACATCAGCATCGTTATAATCTGCCGAATTGTAATAATGTGTTATGCTTATACCCGATCTGGTTCCCGGCATACTTATATCGTTATAACTGTACACAAGATTACCGGTATAGTTATTTACTGCAAAGCTGCTTTTGTAAATGGAAGTAATCTGAGTATAGTCTTGGTATGGGTTAATTCCCTTACTGTCCATATACTGCAAAATTAGAATAGGTCTTGCCGAGCTTGGTAGGTTTCCGTTAAGGGTATCACTAAACCTTGCTATTGCCCATTTAGTTTCGTCTGCAGCTTTAATTAAAATTCCGTAATTGGAGGAAGGAGCAGTATACCACCCTTTTGCAGCAGAGGTAATATCCCAGGTTACAAACTGGTTAGTTGTGGCGGTACCTACAGCCGCATAATCTAAAACTGTTGTATCGTATGCAGGGGGATTACCCTGAACACCCGGAGAGGAGGGGGATGTCCAAGAACTAGTAATTTTATATACATTTATGGGATTACTTGTATAGCCTGCATAACTATAGCTTGTTTGGTATAATCCAACCACTGCCTTTAAAACGATATCTGTAGAGCTTAATGTGGGCAGTTGGAACTTTAGGGCAGAGGAAACCCTGCCTTTTTTATCTTTTTCATATCCGGCGTAAAGTGTACCGTAGGCACTCAAATCATAGCTGTTCTGAGTGTAGTAAGTAGTTTGTACAGAAGCAATATCTTGCTGTGTACGCACAGTTGGGTCAATTATAACCGGAAATTCGCGTTCTTCTGCATTTAGCCATTCCTTATCGGGAGTAAGTGTTATAATAAGAGAGTCATTTTCAAAGGAGACATCCATTGTAACGTTGTCACTGTACTCACCCGCAGAATCATACATATACGCTTTTTCTATAACATACACATTTGTCTCAGAATTTGTTTCATCGTAAAGCTCAATGTCTCCCGAATCGTTTTCACGCCAACTTAAGTTATTTAGGTTGTAGGTGAAGGTATACGAGGAGGGGGCATATGCATTTTTAAGGGAAAGATATTCTTTTATACTTGTGGGAGTTACCAAATACTTGAGGTCGGTATTATTTAAAACATCTTCATACACAACAGTACCGTTAATATTTTTAAGTTGTGTTTTATCGTTTTCTGTACCATCTGCAGAAAATGTTTTTGCATCTACTTTTTCAGCACTATCAAGGCTCCATTCAAGCTTATATCCGTCTTTTTTTATGCTGACTAACTTGTTCTTTTTAGCTTTTTTGGAAAATTTAATTTCAAAAGCACTTTTTTTATTTTTAAAAACAGTATCGCCTTCGCTGTCCGAATCTTCAGACAACGAATTATCTATATCAACCCACTGTCCGTTTTCAAGATAATGGACGGGCGTATTATACATAGCTATAAGATATGTCTTGTTGCTCATAAGGAAATACTTTTTGTTTTCCTCTCGCAACGATATATCTTCTTCTACTATAGTTGCTTCCTCAGCTACAGTAGTTTCCGGTTGTGTTTCGGTTAAATCGTCTAATATTGATTGTGCCGAAACAGCTATGGGTATACTTTGCAAAATAATTGCAAAGGTTAAAATTATACTTATAACTTTCAAATAGTTTTTAATTTTCTTTGTCATATAAAACGCTCCTTTTGCTTAAGTGTCAAAAGGCTTTTCTGTACATTGGAAACACCCCTTTATTTACTTTATTTCTTAATTCTAATTTACCACATTTTCCCTACACAGTCAATGGAATTAATGTAGATAAATGGATAAAATGAAAGACTGTCGATTAACGACAGTCTTTGTGTTTTTTATTCAGTCCGCAGGGCAACCACCGGGTCTTTTTTGGCTGCACTTCTTGACGGTATTATACCTGCAAT
>JAZNBQ010000072.1:0-1811 GCA_045587065.1 Acutalibacteraceae bacterium
GGAGGAGCCGGTGTAGCCTTACCTGCGGGGATTTGCAACTTGATATAACCTGCGATTTTCTGAGCCATGGTTTTGCACCTCCTTGAAAAAAATGTGGTGATAACGAACACTCTTTGAGTGTCCTCCCATCTATAACAAGCCTTGCGGCTTATTAACTAAATGTAAATTACTCGAGCGGTTCAATCTGGTAGAAGTCAAACTCTACCTGCATCTCTCTGCCGCCGAACATGGTGACCATAACGCTAACCTTACGTTTTTCGTTATTGATTTCCAATACTTCACCCATAAAGCCTTCCATACTACCGTCAGTAATACGAACTGTATCGCC
The DNA here is from genome assembly GCA_045587065.1 of Acutalibacteraceae bacterium. Taxonomy (GTDB): domain Bacteria; phylum Bacillota; class Clostridia; order Oscillospirales; family Acutalibacteraceae; genus SFWF01. The sequence goes on from JAZNBQ010000072.1 coordinate 329, forward strand.
AACGTCAATGCCAAGGTCAACTGCCCTGGTTTCAACGCCGAGACGTTCAACCTCTGCTTCGGAAAGCGGAACGGGTTTGCTTCCCGGTCCTACAAAGCCCGTACAACCACGGGTATTGCGAACCACATACCAACTCTCGTCGGTCATTTTCATTTTTATAAATACATATCCGGGGTAAATCTTTCTGGTAACGGTTTTCTTTTCACCCTTATCGTTTTCCTCGATTGCTTCCTCGACAGGAATGCAAACTTCACCGATAAGTTCACCGAGGCCGCGGTTTTCGACAGTTTTTTCAATACTGTCCTTTACCTTGTTTTCGTAACCCGAATAAGTATGAGCAACATACCACTTAAATTCAGCACTCATAATATATCAGGCGAAGCGCCCTTCCTCCTTTACTGTAATAATCAGCGAATAATGAATTTACCGGCTAAGAAAGTAAAGAGTGCATCAAGGCCGAAAATTACAAGACCGATGAGGATAAGTGCCGCAATAACAATCAAAGTGTTGTTAAGAAGCTGTTTCTTTGAGGGCCAAACAACCTTCTTGAATTCGGATTTAGTACCTTTAATAGATTTACCGATACGGCGGAAGAAGCCTTCCTTTTTAACATTCTCTCCCATTAAAGTTCACCTTCTATTACTTAGATTCTTTATGCAGTGTGTGCTTGCGGCAGAAAGGACAATACTTATTCATTTCAAGTCTGTCAGGATTGTTCTTCTTATTTTTAATAGTATTGTAGTTACGCTGCTTGCATTCTGTGCATGCCAATGTTATTTTAACTCTCATGATTCTGCGCCTCCTGAGTAAGAATTTGCCTCGATTTTTTATGCACGTAAAAAAAGCCCTGCATAGCGAGGTAAGAATAATATACCATATGTGATTTTTTTTGTCAACATATTTTTTAGGGAAATTTTCATTTTTTTAGGGTGCTACTATATATAAGGAAGAAAGATGGTTGAAGGTACAAGATAGGCAGAAATAATAGTAGTCTATGTTTGTTCCCACCAAACGAAAAAAGCACTTCCTAAGAAGTGCTTCTTGGTGGGAACAATAGGGCTGTGTCTGCTTCGCATCCACCCTGCTTGCCGACCGCTCCGCACTGCTCGCGGTGCCCGTCTGCGCACCAACTTCGCTAAAAACGATTATCAATCGTTTTCTTTACGCTCGTTGCCTCCTCGAGGTTCGAGCCCCTCTTTACTACATTATTCAAGAAATTAAAAAAGCACTTCCTAAGAAGTGCTTCTTGGTGGGAACAATAGGGCTCGAACCTATGACCCTCTGCTTGTAAGGCAGATGCTCTCCCAGCTGAGCTATGCTCCCATATGGTGACCCGTACGAGATTTGAACTCGTGTTACCGCCGTGAAAGGGCGGTGTCTTAACCGCTTGACCAACGGGCCAAATGGTAGCGGCGAGTGGGCTCGAACCACCGACCTAACGGGTATGAACCGTTTGCTCTAGCCAACTGAGCTACACCGCCAC
>JAZNBQ010000073.1:0-2842 GCA_045587065.1 Acutalibacteraceae bacterium
GCAGAGGTTTGTGCCAAACAGGCGTACTTTAAAAAATTCCCCTTCCTTTCGGGTGAAATGGCATATACCGTTTCTTTGCTTTATTGCTTTATCGGTAAGATGAAAAGCAGATTTACAATCACTATTGATGATGGAGAACCTTTTACACAAAACGTTCTTTTCTGTGTAGGTGCTAACTCACGTTGGTATGGTGGTGGATATAAAGCGGCACCTAAGGCGCTTACTTATGACGGGCTTCTTGATTTTGTTATACTCGAAAAAAGAGGTATAAGATTAAAACTTCTTCCGCTTATAAGCAAGTACAAAAAGGGTGAGCATCTTGATTGGGATATCACCACATTCAAGAGGGGCAAAAAGATTAATATTAAAAGTGAAAAAACCGCCGCAGTTAATGTTGACGGCGAGTGTCAGTACGTAACTGAAAGTACATTTGAAATTATCGAAAAGGGTATTAAATTTGTAGTTCCCGCTTGTTCTGATTTTATGGAGAGGGTAAGAAACAATAATGTATAAATGAAAAATGTGTTTTAAACCGATTGGTTTAAAACACATTTTATTTTTTAGAATATTCCGTTTTCACCGAAGGTTGCGAGTAAGAAGCCTGCGGCAACCGCAGAGCCGATAACACCGGCAACGTTGGGACCCATTGCGTGCATGAGAAGGAAGTTAGTGGGATTATACTTTCTACCTTCATTCTGAGCAACACGCGCAGCCATAGGAACGGCGGAAACACCCGCAGCACCTATAAGGGGATTGATTTTTCCCTTAGTGACAACATAGAGAATTTTGCCTAAAAGTACACCGCCAACAGTGGATAAACAGAAAGCCGCAAGACCAAGACCTATTATAAGGAGAGTTTTGAGCTGCAGGAAATCCTGACCGTTTGCAGTAGCACCAACGGAAACACCCAGAAGAATTGTAACGATATTCATAAGGGCATTCTGCGCTGTGTCACTGAGTCTTTCTACAACACCGCATTCGCGGAAGAGGTTACCCAACATCAACATACCTAAAAGGGGAGCAACTGAAGGGAGAAGAAATGCACATACAATAAGAACGGCAACAGGGAAAATGATTTTCTCTGTTTTTGATACCTTTCGTAACTGTTTCATTTCAACCTTACGTTCTTTTTCCGTTGTCAGAAGCTTCATAATAGGGGGCTGAATAATGGGAATAAGAGCCATATACGAATACGCCGCCAGGGCGATGGGGGCAAGTAGTTTAGGAGCTAATTCAGATGTAAGGAATATAGCTGTCGGACCGTCTGCGCCACCGATAATTGCAATAGAAGCAGCTTCAGCAGGTTCAAAACCGAAAGTAACAGCAAGAAGGAATGCAGCATAAACACCGAGCTGAGCAGCTGCACCTAAAAGAAGGCTGACAGGATTTGAAAGAAGAGGACCAAAGTCCGTCATAGCACCTACGCCGAGGAAGATAAGACAGGGGAAAAGTCCTGACTTAACGCCTACATAGATTATGCGTAGAACGCCGGAATCATACCAGTGTGCATCTGCAACGGCTTGTGCTTCAATAGCACCTAACTCACCACCCGTTGTATCCAACATAAGGTCGGCACCGGGAAGGTTAGCAAGAATTATGCCGAAAGCGATGGGAACAAGTAACAAGGGTTCAAATTTAAACTTTATTGCAAGAACGAGGAAAACGAAGGCTACGCCTATCATCACAAGGTTTTCCCATTCAAGAAGATAGAACCCCGATTCTTTCCAGAGGGTTAATAAAATTGCACTTATATCCATTATTAATTACCTATAATTATATAACCGCAAGAACATCATCAGTATTAACGGATGAGCCTTTGGGAGCGTTAATTGATTTAACTGTACCGCCACAGGGAGCAACGATATCGTTTTCCATTTTCATAGCCTCGAGAACGATAATAACGTCGCCTGCCTTAACTGCGTCGCCTACATTTTTCTTAACTGCGAGAACGGTACCGGGCATGGGAGCCTTAATCTGAGTACCGTCAGCAACTGCGGCGGGTGCAGCAGGAGCAGCGGGAGCTGCCTCGGGAGCAGGAGCGGCAACAGGTGCAGCGGCAGGAGCAACAGGAGCGGCAACAGGTGCAGCAACAACGGGAGCTGCCACGGGAACCTGTGAAATGCCGGTAACTACTGCATCTGTCTCTGTAACGTCAACTTCGTAAATTTTTCCGTTTAAAGTAACATTGTATTTCATTATATTATTCCTCCACTAATTTGATTGAATTGAAACAAAGGTTTTCAAGGGGGATGCCGGTTTTGTCGGCAACGATAGCCATAATTGCGGCGGCATCCTGCTCGCTTATGTTTTCAAGAACGGGGTCCTGATTAAGACGTGTAATAGAATTGAAAGAAAGTCTTTCAAGACCGATACCGGTTTTATAAGATGTGATAGCCATAATAACAGCGGCGTCCTGTTCGGAAACACCGTCAAGAACTACGTATCCGGGTATATGGGGCACAAGGGGTTCCTCTGCTTCTTCTGTAACCTCGTTTTCAACAGCAGGAACAGCAACAGGTGCAACTGATGAGTTTTCTACGGCAGACGGTTCGCCACCGACTTTCTTAGTAGCCTTTGAGCCTTTTGAAATAATGCCGGAAAGGATTTTAACAAATATAGCTAATACAGCGAGCACAGCAAGGACTATAAGAAAGCCTAAACCGGAAACTTTTGAAGCATCAAAAAGGTTGAAGCCGTTTTCAGCTAAAGGAAGAAAGTTCATTTTTATTCCTCCTTAATCAATAGCCTTGAATTCGTAGCTGTAAATTTTACCTGCCATCTTTTCGCGGTAATCGAAGAAGTTTTCAGCCTGAGTGGGGAATGCGATGTATGAAAGTACATC
>JAZNBQ010000074.1:0-20185 GCA_045587065.1 Acutalibacteraceae bacterium
AATACAGGAACCCATGTGCCATTAACGCTACTTGTTTCATATTGCATGAAGTTCTCATAGTTTTCGATATAAACATCAAATTCTATATAATCGCAATTACTGATATCAACTGTAGGGTCAATGGTCTTTGATGTATTAACCTTACCGTCTATCCATGCACCGCTGAAGCACATATCCTCATAAAGCGGAACCGGCGATAAACCAGTAAGCTTTACTTCAGGTACTTTATCCCTTTCAGCTATCGTAGCATAAATATTTGTGATTAAGGCTGTTCCTGTTCCTGTAAATGATGCAGTTTCGTTACGGTTATGAGTTCCAAAAGAAACCATGTTTACATCTGCCCAGTCAATTTTCCAAGGATAAGAACCTGTAGCACCGCGCGAACGGCAAGAGGTCTTATCGAACTTAAAGTGATTCCAGCCTTCAGTTACGGTTGTATTAATTTCAAAATATGCACGCTTACCGGTAGCGCCATCTCCTGTATATAAAATAAGTGCAAGTTTTTCGCCGTTTGCTGAATAGGCGTTGAAATTTTCAGCATCAGAAACATAAATATCGCACTCGATATAGGATGCCGCACTCAAATCTATTGGAGTGTCAAGGGTAATCCTTGCATCATTACCACCTGTTTGATTTGTGGGTACGTCTTTACCGTATGCATACATAATAACGTCATCAGTTATTACTGCATCAACAGTCTCAGGCATTTGTGGCATATCATCCTCTGAGGACACACCGGTACCACCGAAAAGCTGTTGCAATACATTGTAGGTATCCTTTTTGTTGCCGTCCTTATCAATTAAACCGAAAAATGCCTCTCTGTTAAATTCAGGATTTCCTTCAGTATCTTTTTGAATCATTGCAGGTTGATCGTATAACTCATAAGCTATAAAACCTGCAACATCAGTGCTTTCATAGCAATATGTTAAGAAATCAGCAAGCCAAGCAGCATCTTTTTCGTATGTAATCTGAGTATTATCACTTTCATCCCAACTTGTAGCAGTAATATTGGCCTCACAAACGATTATGGGCTCATTATACTGTGCCAAATCTTCAATATTATCCGTGTAGTCGGCAGCACCAATACCAAATACTCCTTCCTCTATCTGGTTTGAATAAAAATCCATACCGATATAGTCCAAAGCAAGTGTTTGAGTGCCTTCAGTATCAGGATCACAGTCAACACTCTTTAAGCCATGGATAAATCCTGTATGATAATAATTAAAGTTAACACCAACCTGAGCTTCTTGGTCAACACTCTTAATTGCCTCTTTTGCGGTATTAAGAGCAACTGCGGTAGCGTCTACAGAATAATAAGAACTGGTTAAATATGATGCACCGTGGTCTGAACTATCACCCTTATAGAATTTGTTATCCATCTCGTTACCAAGCTGATAATACTTAACTCTACCATTTAATACGGTTGCAAGTTCGGTATAGTAAGCTGTTATAGCTTCTAAATCAAGCTCTGAAACTTCGAGGAAGCGGGTTGTTACGGTTTCGTTTTCTGTTCCTTCGTTTTCAACTTCCGTAGCCTGAACAAAGCTCAAAAATTTTCCGGCATTTACAAGCATAACCTGCATACCTTTTTCTGCAGCTACATCGCCTACAGACGCATAGTAAGCCATTTCACCTGCATTTGCAGGGCTGCCATCAATTCTTATAATATTCGAACCCAAAGCCTCTGAATCTTTTATAGCTTCATATGTGTTTGAATAAGCTGCATAATTTTTTGACGGATGAATGTTTACACCCATTAAGAAATCATCATTGCCTGAAAGTGCTGTATATGTTGTTTCAGCACTAACACCGAGCATAGCGAACTGTGTAACTATCATTGCTACACACAAAACAATCGCTAACAATTTGTTCTTTTTCATTTCTGAAACATCTCCTTTAATTTTTTTTAAATTATCGCGCGGACTAAAGTTAATTATTCTATATCACTCTCCCTTTAAATGCATATTAAATGCATACTGTTACTGTCCCTCTCTATCCAACTAAACCGCTACGTTCAATACCCTGAATAATTTTTCTTTGCATAAAGCAATAAAGGATAATAAGCGGTAAAATTGCTAAAATTTCGGCTGTATTAGCTCTGACATAATCTAAATAATAATCAGCCTGCTCTAATTTTACATTTCTCATCATTGACACAAGCGATGGAAGTAACTTTACATCTCCGTATAATAAATCCGAATAGAAAGTATCGGTCCATTGCCAAGCGAAAGACAATGCAAAAATTACTATGAGCATAGATTTTGCCATTGGCAAAATAATTGAGAAAAATGTACGGTACGGGCCTGCACCGTCAACACAGGCAGCCTCTATCAGCTCATCAGGTACACCTATGTAATACTGACGCATTAGAATTATAAACACACCTGCTCTGAAGCCTAAGCTTGTTGCCGCCATTATAATCATAGGCCATATTGAGCCTGTTAAATTTATACCCTCACCGCCAAAAAGTGAAATCAAACCGAATGGGTCAAAAAAAACGGAAATTCAGGTATAAAGGAATAGATAACGTCTGTATAGGCATAAGCATAATCATTGCACAACAAGCTGTAGCAAAAATGCATTTTTGCAATTTCATCCGTTTTTCCTCCAAATAAATGCAATCTATTCTAATAAACTATTTTTCTTTGCTTTCTTCTTGTCAATTATTACGAATGCGGCTACTACTCCGCCTGCAAGCAATAACATACCTACTCCGCAGAGGATTATCATAAGCCAAGGCAACTTATATGTATTACGGGTAACATTCATTTGCTTTGTAATAACATCAGGTTCCATCGTGATAACTTCTTGCTTTTCTGTTTCGTTTTCAGTTTCACTTACAAAATCCTCAGGAATTATTGTATTTGATATATCTGTGTCAGGAGTGCTCGAAGTAATATCATCATTACCAATATGAGAATCATCGGTAGTATCAACCTTTAACTTTTCATAAGGCTCGAGATTCACTTCACTTCTGTCAAGCATTTTGAGATTTTCATTTCCACCCCAAAGACGTTGAAGCTCTTTGTAAATTGGTTTTTCCTCACCGATAATGCCGCCGAGTTCACAATCAACCATTCCCCAGGTTGACTCTCCTGCGGATCGATTAGGTTCATCTAATAACTCATATATAACTAAGCCTTTCATCCAGTCATAACTGTAGGCCACTTCCATTATGTTAAAAAGCGTTTGGTAATTTTCCAATTTATGAGTCGCATTATAATCAGGTATAAGTGAACGGGTTGTGTTTGTTTCACAAATAATTACAGGCACATTATACTTTTTTATAACATCATTATATAAGTTTTCACAATCTTCCTTAAAAGCTGTTGTGCTTTCTGTAACATCTTCACTCTGACCATATGAGTCCCAACCGATTGCATCAATTTCGACACCATTTTCTAAATACCAAAGAATTGAAGCCCAACCTTTATAACAAAAGTTAATCATAAACTTTGTATCGCTGTCTGCCTCGTGAATACCTTTGGCAGCGGCTTTAAAGTACTCGGTGTACTCGGGTAAATCTGCATATCCGTCAACAGGCTCCGTGTAATATGCATTATAAGTATTACCCGCAGGACCTCCAGTACCGTGCTTTGCTTTAATCAACTCGGCATCTGTCTCATTCCAGGCTTGAATATAATCAACAAAACCTCTGCCGTTTTTACCGTTATATCTTTCTGCCAAAGATTTAAATGACAGTTCAATATATTCGAGTCCCATATCCCTTGAAGGAATAAATGTCATAATTATCTTCAATCCATACTTATTACAAAGTCCTACTTCTTGGTCAATCAACTCCATATCAGTACCTAATTGTCCATTTATACGAACCATAGTAGCACCTGATTTTGCAATAAGGTGAATTCGTTCTTCTAAATATTCTTCTGGATAACAGTTATACCAACTGCCATGATGATTAATTCCCCAATAGAAATCATCACGAGTTTTATAATTAAGTTCTAACTCCGTTGCTTGTACTGGTAACAAACCAATACAAGCAATCAGCACAAGAATTATTAAAAGAGAAAATATTCGTTTCATATTCTTTCTCATTGTTACTTATCCTTTATTTTTTTATTTAGCTCTGCCAAAGCTGTATCTAACACACTCTTAGTAGATTGAATACTGGTTGCAGGTGACGTACTTTTTCCACTAAAATAATCCCAAAAAATACGATAAGTACCTGAAAGAATTGATTCATTTGTCTGTGAATATAACTGCTGTGGCATTGTTGTTAAAGCATTTGCGGTAATACGCCAATTAGCAGCCGACTTTTCATCACATAAATAACGATTTGTCCACTCTTTTTCCATAGCATCCAATACATCTTCATATAAATACTGATACGCCTGAATAACTGCACCGGCATTATATTGGTCCTGCGCCGAAAGACCTGCGGGCATCATAAGTACACGAGCGTTATAGTCTATTGCAGAAACATATTTTTCAGAAGCATTAACTTGCGGTGGAGGCGCTATGCCAAATTCATCCTTCATATTGGTAATAGTCTTTGCTTTACCGATATCTGCATAAAGAAACAAAGCTTTTCCCTGAGCAAAGAAATTCACCCTGTCTTCAACTGAGCTTGGCTTATATTTTGTGCCATCTTTAAACAAAACTTCGTTTGCAAGATTAGCAGCATTTATAATTTTAGAGTCGGTCATATTATTTTTTAAACTACCATCAGCTCCAAGCTTCAACATTGTAGTTCCATATGATACAACTATATTTGACATCACCTGGGTTGAATCATCCTGCACCACTTGTCCCCATTGGTCTGCAGCGGACATTCCTGCTTTTCCGTCGAGGTCTTTCATTGCTTTTTTTGCTAAATTACGATAAGCATCATAAGTCCATTTGCCACTATCAACTAAATCATAAATATAATTTTCTGAATAACCAATTTCTTTAAGTAGTCTTTTATTAAAATAAACAATATGTGTTCTGGTTTCACCTTCGGCAGGAACTACATATTTCGCACTGCCGAACTGAGAAGCGTTTAAAACGCCATAACGGTTCATATAATCTTTCGATAAATCCATTGAAGAAACCTTTGTGAAATTAGTTACAAGGTTAGCCGCAATATAATAGCCTGACTCATACATTGAGGGTGCTATTATTCCACATAAGGCTTTTCCTGAAGCCGCACTGTTTGTTACATAAGATTTGATTTTTTCATTTGTGGTTGAAACAACTTTGAATTTACAGTTTAATTCTTTTTGAATCTTATTTAACATATCCGCTTTTACTTTATTGGTTTTAGAAAGAGAAGCATCCGGATTAAATGTACCCGTATCATAAATTGTAATTGTTGCACCCTTTAAATCTACATCTAAAGGATTTTTAATATTCGAATTACCACTTCCTATGTTTCCTGAACCGTCAGATCCGGAACCATTAGAGCTGGAACCGTTAGAATTATTGGAAACATCCACATTATTCTGTTCTCCTCCCTCTGTCCACTCTACGGTCGATGTAACTTCCTCAACCGTTCCTCCGCAACCGCATAATGATACAATCATTGCTACGGCACATAATAATGCAATCACTTTTTTCATAACTTTTTCCTCCAATAATGTTTTATTTTATATCGTTAGTGCTGAATTCATCAGCTTAATACCAATCACATAAAAACACCACCACAAAACCTTTCTATAATATTCACCAATAATATCATAGCACATTTCATTTTTTAAAACCTTAAAAAATTTATTTTTTTTTGAACTTTTTTTGAGAGTTTATACTAAATTTTTTAAGGTTTTGTCCTGAAATTCCCCTTTTTTCCAAAATTTCACACCAAAAAAAAAAAAAAAATAGTGTTTTGAAATTGTCTTTTTCTTGATTAGAACAAACATTTGTGTTATACTTGCAAATAAAGGAGTGTTCTTAAATGAATTTAATTTCTTCAGAATTGGACCGTTTTTATGACCTGAATTTGAATTGTGCCACAAGTCGAAAGTATATCGAAAATCCGCAAGGAATGACCTGTCCGCATCATCATGAAGATTATGAAATATATTTTCTTATATCAGGTAACAGAAAATATTTTATTTCAAACACCATATACACTCTTCAGCCAAATCAGATAGTTATATTTAAACCCAATATTCCGCATCAGGTTACTGTTAACCTTAATGTGCCCTACGAAAGACAATTAGTTTATGTTACACCCCAACTTTTTTCGGAAATTATTGATAATAATCCATCTTTAAAGTCAATCTTTGATTTTCAACTCTTCAATTTGTCGGATAGTAATTTTGCAAAAGCATTGGATATCGTATCGGATATAAACAAAGAATTTGAACGTAATGACGAATATTCACAATGTATGATTAAAAACCTTCTTGCTGTTTTATTAATGTTTATATGCCGTCATAACGACACTTCAAATCTCGTACTCAATAAAAGTGACCTACGCATTCAATCTGTAATAGATTTTATTCTTGAGCATTATTCGGAACATATCACATTAGCCGACTGTGCTAAAATCGCCTGTATGCACTATAATACCTTTTCGGCTGTTTTTCAAAAAGAAACGGCAATCGGTTTTAAAGATTTCTTGATACGAATCAGAATTGATAAGGGTTGCGAATTACTTGAAACCACAGATTATTCGATTACCAAAATCGCCGAATTAACAGGTTTTTGTACTGCAACCCATTTCACCAGCACTTTCAGAAACCTACTCAATATTTCACCTAAGGAATATAGAATAAGGAACCGAGAATAAAATACTTGCAATTAACCCAAATTTTTCTCCAATTTCTCGTTTTGTATATCCTTGTTTTTTAATTCTAATATTTCTAATTCATATTCTTTAATGTGTCGATAACTTCTATGCATAAAAAATACCTCCTATGGTAGTTGTTTTAATTCTACCATAGGAGGTATTTTTTCTATTGTCCGTTTTTACTGGACTTGTTCATGTTTCAGAGAGATTTTTTACTATAGCATTAAAATAATATCAATAAAAATTTAATTGTATAATTTTTATAAAACTAACTTTTTGTAATATGTGTGCTAAAAATTTCAGATTCATATGGAGTTATTACCTTATAATTATCCTTTAAATTCAAACCATTAACTGCACCGCATTGAGGTTCAACGCAGAGCAATTCACTTTCTCCTCTACCATTAAACAATATCCAATAATCAAAATTATCGGATGCAGTATACCTAAAATCACCTATACTTGCTGTATTTCCATTTGATTTATAATAACCTGAAATCTCAATATTTTTTGAGCAACTTCCTGAAACATATCGTTTTTCCTGCTCATTTAATGGAACAAATTTTCCAGTCGGAATATGATGTTTATCTTTTTCCTGACAACAAGAAATTGGCACCGAAAAAACGTCTGGCTCTACAAAACTTGTATGTAATGCAAACGTAAACGGCATATTCATATCACCAATATTTTTTATAATATATTTTTGGTGAAAACCATCGTTATTCAAGATATATTCCGTTCTAATTTTAAAAGGAAAAGGATATATCTCACCGTTATTTACATATTCCAATACTATTCTATCGCTTACCGTTTCAATAACATTAAAAGGCATAGTATGTACAAAACCATGTAAATGAGCATTGTTTTGAGGCTCATTTACCGGCAAAATGTATCTTTTGCCCTCAAATTCAAATTCTCCTTTGAAAGTGCGATTAGCAGGAAGTAATATAGGACTACCTTGAATATAAGGATTTTCTTTTAATTGTTCTTCTCTTTCTAACGGAACCAAAACATCTTTTCCATCATATTGTAATTTGGTAATATTAGCTCCCAGGCGTGCAGAAATTTCTGCACGCCATTTTTTATCAGGACTATAAATTGTATAAATATTATCCATATTATTTCACACTGTCAAAAGCAAAGATTCTGAAATCGTAAGGATTGAGTTTTCTCGCATTTTCTATTGACGCTTCTGCTTCTTCCTTTTTGCCGTAACCTAATAATGCAAATGCTTTAAGTATATAACCATCGGTTAAGTTATTCTTTTCAATGTCATATTCAAAAGGCATGGGAGATGGTGAGCCAACACCGTAGTATGTTCTAAGGTCTTTATTTACAATAAAGTTTTCTGCAACTGAAAGCATCTCATCAAGAACCTTATTTGCCTCTGCATTGTTTCCTAATTCTTTAAGTGCTAAAGCACGGAATAGAGAAATTTCAGAAACAGCAGCCTTATATATAGCAGCCTCATCGAATGCATTTTTAGCCTTTTCGGTTTCGCCCGTTTTTTCAAAAAGTTTACCTAAATAATAGAATATATGAGCCTCTTGATTAAAGAAGGTTTTAGCCTCACCATAAGATTTTGGCATATTAACGCCGTCATTGAAAATCTTTTCAGACTTGTCATAATCGCCGTTTTCCATAAGTTCTTTACCATAAAGAACATGCATCCAAGCGTGTTGCTTTGTAAGTTTACCCTCACCGCCTTCATAGATATGGAAACGCTTAACTCGGGCGAGTTCGATAGCTTCTTCAAACTTTCCAAGTTGTGAAATAAGGGTTAATTTATCAAGATAACAGTCATCACGCTCTGCAAGAAGTTCAGGATATTTCTCGTAAACTTCTAATCTCTGCTCCGGTGTATAGTTCATATTCTTAAGCAACTGCTCATATTCAAGCAAAAGTCTTGGGTCATTCTTATACTTAAGTGCGTTTTCGAGGCATTCCTTTGCCTTTTGAGCGTTGCCTGCTTTATCAAAGTAATAAAGTGAAAGGTTACGCCAGATTTTACCATGAGTATTATCGCGCTTGATACCTTCTTCCCAAATATTAGCAGCTTCCTCATAACGGAAACGGTCATAGTAAAGAGAACCTAAATAGTAGCAGGCATTTGCGGCTGTGCTATCATTATCAATAGCAAACGTAAGAACTTCTATATCCTCAAGACGTGACGGGAAGCAATAACCTGTATCCATAGCCTCCGCTGTTTTGATAAATGATGTGTCCTTTTTGCAAAATGCCTTATAATACTCTACAAGCGGATACTCGCCTTTATAGAAATCAAGAGCATAAAGTGCATCATCATAGAATCCTGCTTTTATGTAATCATTTGCAACATCAATGATGTTTTCTGCCTTCTCTGCAAACTGAGCAATTTCTGCATCCATTTTTGCAAAATGAGAATACTCAACCATTGCAAACAAATCAAGTAAATCATCTTTAACATTTGCTTCTGCTAATTTTTCTGCTGCTTTCATATCAATTTTACGAAGAATTGCAGTTTTAAGGTTCTGAGCCTTAGTGTGACCGTAGTTAAGACCGATAGACTCGTCAAGCTTTTCTAAAGCGGCAATATATTCGCCATTCTTACAGTCTAGACAAGCAAGCTCAAACATTGCAGCGCTTCTATGTGTATAGTTCCAAGCAGCCTTATAAAGAATATCGTAAGCATCCTTGTTTTGACCAAGATATTCAAGCGCTAAACCTTTTAGATAGAATGCTTCAGTATCTGTAGGATGCTCGTTACGCATTGTAAGACGCTTAATTGCAACGTCACAATATTCAATACATTTCTGGAATTCGCCATTTTTAAGGCAAAGACGAGCCATAGATGTATTACAACGAATATCACCCGCATCTCTCTTGATACCCTCAAGATAATAAGCTTCAGGCTTATAGTTGTGTTGCTTATACTGTTCAAGATGATAACCGTTGATATAAAGTTCTTCAACAGTATCAATTTCGCAAGGTCTCTTTACAGGCATACGAGGATCAATTGGTTGCTTCTGTCCTCTTACATAAGGAGTATAGGAAACAAGCACTTTGCCTTCAGCACTGATAAGAGAAACAGTGATATCATTGAAATCTACGTCACCCATATCAATAGTCTTCATATAGGAAACATCAGGAGTCATTGTGCAAGTATCAGTGAAGAGAACCTTATCTTTTGCAGCAACACGAACAGTAGCGTTTTTAAATTCGCCTGTTACATTAAAGCCAAAGAATAAACCGTCTTCACGTTTCTCCATATTAAGAGCAGCATCAATAGTAGCATTCTTAACTTCGCCAATATCACGAATAGGATACCAATATTGTTCAAACTCTCTTGACTCATAAGGAGCAATCCAAGTAAAGTCAGGTTGGTTATCGGTATATACACCGGTCATAAGTTCAATGTAGGGACCGTTTTCATCGGTAAGGTTATCACACCACATATCACCGAAATCCCCAATACCCCAGTGCCACATCTTTTTACCGGGAGAAATGTGGTGGTTAGCAACGGTAGCAATACCCTTTTTAATGCCAACATCATAACCAGCGATAAAGTCCATATCAGATTGACCTTGAGAAATAAGGTAAGAAGACGGAACTTTAACTGCGCTATAGTGTGAGAGGTCTGTGCCCTCGCCGAAATCATAAGGACGAGCGGTTTTATATACACCTTTTGCAATAGGCCACTCTAAAACTGCTCTTCTGTCGTGGTCATTTACCCATTCACAGTCAGGTGGGAATATAGTTCTGTAATCATCATTTACGGGTACTGCCAAATTAGCCCACCACATAAAGATTTGCGGAAATGCAGTTCTGTTATATACACGAATTTTAGCCTTGATATAGCTTCTACCCTTATCAAGAGTGATACCTGCCATACCCTTCATTCGATTAAAAGGTTCAACCTCGCCTGTCCATACGGTTTTACCACCGTCAGCATTTTCTTCAATAACGGCTTCCAAAGGCATATATGTAGTAGGTCTATGGTGTTGGGGCCAGTTAAACTCAATACCGCCGGAAATCCAAGCGCCAGCAAGACCAACGAGGGCCGGTTTAATTACCTCGTTATTATAAATAAAATTGTGAGAACCAACTTTATCGTAACCGTTAAGAATTTTACCGCCAATAGCAGGTAAAACCTGAGTTTTTATATACTCATTTTCAAGCGTGAATACATCATACTCAACATCCTTTTTCTCATCGGTAATTCCATCGGAATAAGGGATTGGATAAAGTCTACCACTTGCGCCTTGATAAGGCTTGTTTTCAAAAAACATTGGTAAATCATTTGCTTTTTTAGGGATGTAAGTAGGAATAATCTGCTTATGTTTTTTAACATTTACTTTACTCAATTTCATAACTCCAATCAAATATATTTTCACAAAATCATTTTAATATTTCGGTTGATATATTGAAAGACAAAAAAATGTGTATAAAAAAACACGTTTTTCTGTTTGCAATAAAGTATCATCATATGTATAATTATCATAGGTGATATTATGGTTGGAATTTTAATTGATTCAAAATATTCTGAAAGTCTTTGGTGTAAAAGTCTTTTTGACAGTCTTACCGAAAGGCTACGTCATAAAAGAATACCTTTCTGTGAGGTTTTTGATAGTATAGGAAAAGAACTTGATACTATTTTTATTATTGCATCCGATCGTGAATGGACCATATCAGCAATAACACAGTTAAACCAAAATGGAATTAAACCTATTTTAATCTGTAATCAGACCGAAAAATTATCAGGTTGTATTTACAGTTGTGTATGTTCGGATATAAACGCATCTATGAAAAACCTTTTGGATACATTAAAAACCAATGATAGAAGCAGAATTGCTTTATATGGAATAAATACAGATTCAATTTCTGATATAAGCCGTGTTGACAGTCTTCTGAATTGGCGAGGCGAGCATTTTGAAACCATGAGAATTTTCAACAATAACGGTTCTCTTCAAAATTGTTTTGACGAATTTTATGCTCATATAGACGAATTTGATGCGGCCATATGTGCAAATGATTTTGCCGCTGTTTCACTTGTGAGAAATCTTGAAAAAACAGCTCCCGAAAAGCTTAAAGACTTTTATATAATAAGTTGTGCCAAAACACAAATTTCAAATTATTATAGCAACCATATTTTATCCCTTAATATGAATTTTGAACAATATGGAAAAGCCGCTGTTTATGTTTATAACGCTCTAAAAAAACACAATTACCTTTCTGAAATGACAGTAAAAGTTTTATGGTCATTAGAAAGCAACAATACTATTACCCGTTCACCTGATATTCACCTAGAACTTAAATCTAGCAAAGATTCTTTTTATGAGGATAAAGAACTCGCTGAAATGCTGATAGTTGATAAAATACTTAAGTCTGCCGACGATATTGAAAAAAAGATTATTGACTGTTTGCTTAACGATAATACCTATGAACAGATTGCCGAGAATTGTTTTTTAACTGTCGGTGGAGTCAAATATAGGATAAATAAAATTGTCAGCGACAGTGGAGCCAAAGATAAAGAAGTAATTATTTCATTACTTAAAAAATATATTTATCGGGAGAATTAGAATAATGATTAAATATGGTATTATAGGTGCAGGTTGGCGAGCAGAATTTTATTCAAGAATTGCCACTCTCGTACCTGATACATTCTCTGTTTCAGGAATTTATATTCGAAATGAAAGCAAAAGACAAGAATTTGCAAAAAAATATAATGTACCAATTTTCGATAATTTAGATAATTTATTAAAAACTGATTTTGATTTTATAGTATCCTGCGTTAATAAAGATTCTATCAACGAAACAGCACAAATGTTAGCTGATAGAGGCGTTCCTGTTTTAACCGAAACACCTGTTTCTACTAATAACTTAAAAGGCAAAATTCAAGTTGCAGAACAGTTTCATTTTATGCCTCGAAATCAGGCATACAAAAAGATAATAGATAGCGGAATTTTAGGTGAAGTACATCAAGTTCAGCTTTCTTGCTGTCACGATTATCACGCCGCAAGCCTTATAAGATTTTTCCTTGATATCAAAGCTGAAACCCCTACAAAGACTACTATTTCTTTACCCGATAAACTAACAAGATATAATTGCCGTGCAGGTCATATTGAGCCTGCTATAGTTGATTCGGAAGAAAAAATCACTATACTTAATTTCGGCAACAAAACTGCAATTTATGATTTTAACTTTGAACAATATTTTTCAGATATACGAGCTTCCCGAATAGTAATAAGAGGTACAAATGGTGAAATTATTAACAACACCTGCACATATCTTAAAGACGGCCTACCCCACTCCTTTGAAATAAAACGCAACTGCTTTGGTAGTGAAGAAAATCTTGACGGATTTTCACTTTTAAGCATCACTGGAAACGGAGAAATTTTATATACAAATCCATTAAAAAATGCTAGACTTTCGGACGAAGAAATTGCAATTGCTACTTGTCTATTAAATATGAAAAAATATATATTGAACGGTGCAGAGTTTTATAACACAAAAGAAGCTTTCACAGATTACTCTTTATTTGAGTTATGACAGTATTTTTTACAACAACTTCTACCCAAATTGCACTCTTAGAATTGAAAAGGAAAGACATTTTTCTAATATATTACTTTCAAAAACTATTACACATTTGTATATTTATTTTCCATTTCTAATATCCTCGTATTGGGATATTCACTTTCCCCTATCACCATGACAGGTACCACCTACCACTAAGAGGGTATACTTTCCACTTGGTGGTAGGTGATGTTTTTTATTTGGAACTAATTTTATAAAGCAAACTGCTCTTGCCACCCTTAGTATTGAAATACTTGATTGGATTATGAAACACTCTCTTAAGTTATAAACGTATTTTTCTGTAGCCTTAAACTTTGTTTTATGGTATACTGACTATAGTAGGACTTTTATGGGAAGGAGTGTGAAAGGTGGAAAAGGATTTCCTTTATTCAGATAGACTACCGACGTTAGATGAGATGAAAAAACTATTTAAAAAGAATGATTGGACAACTATGAAGATAGATGACCCGGATAATAGAACAGCAGAAGAATGGGAAGCGATTACGTATGTAGCCGGAATAATGGACAAGAAGTTCGAAGAACTTGTCCGCAAGAGAGGTCGTATATCTGCAGCCGAGTATTATAGCGAAGATAACCCTTTGATTGTACTGCAAAGAAACACCGAAGATTTGGTTGCAAGTGCAGTAGTTAAGATTGCAAATAATGATGAGTTGGCAGACGGTATTCTCTCGCAGTTTAATTTCACAGATCCTGACATAGACAAGAAAGCGGATAACTTATTACATAACGTTCTAAATACTGCACTTGATGTTATGGAGTATGATAAATTAGCCGAGGTAGTTCGCCTTAATTCTGATGAACAAGATTTCAACAAAAACATTGATAATAATTACCGTCTAAAAGACCACTATCGCCGTTGGGAGCATACCAAAGATAAGTCAAAAAACACATTAACACCCGACCCAAATGCTGAACTTAGAGAGCCGCCTAAGTCGGTTGAAAATGAAGCTATAAGCAACATTCTTGTCAGTCAGTTTATAGAAACACTTGATGAAATTGACCGCAAGATTTTTATTCGCAAACGTCTTGGATACACACAGAGTGAGATTGCAAAAGAACTCGGATTCTCTAATAACGGTGCCATTTCAAAAAGGCTTAATGATATGGAAAGACGCTTTTTAGAAATGATAAAATAAAAAATTTAAAAATTTTTAAATTTCAGGAATATTTTATGTGTAGAAGTCTCGTTATATTATAGAGGGATAAATTACCCGCACTTTACAAAATGAAGAGTGCGGGATTTTTTATGCCCGAATTTAAATTTGAGGAGGTGAAAACCTATGAACAAAAACTTTTTTATGTTGCCAAACGTAATCTTTGAACTCAAACTTAAAACCAGAGATTTCACAGTGCTTGCATGTCTTATGAAACATTCTAATAACGATTACACCTGTTTTCCGCCTTACAGAACAATAGCAAAAGAATGTTCTATAAGTGAAAAAACAGTCGGGCAATCACTTAAAATTTTATCCAATAAAAGACTGATTGAAATTTCAAATCGCAAACGTGAGGACGGAAGCAAAAGCAGTAATTTATACCGCATTAATTTATTGAATGTAAAAAAGTAATATGGGTATATTCGTTATTTCCTATCAATAACTAAACCCATATAACAAAACTAAAATATTAGAATTGGATATAAGAATATAATATCCACATTTAAAACCTTTTTCTTTTCCGTTCTGTGGGGCGTTATTCGCCCTGTGTGGAGGGATTATAAAAAAGACGGACAAACACTCGCTTTACTATAAAAAGCCGAAATATCAAAAATGTGAGCGCAGTATGTTTTTTAAGGAATTTTATATGGCACCTCTGGTGCCGTTATTGCGAGTTTCGCATTTGTGTTACGCTAAAGCGAACACAATGCAGTTGGGCTAAGCCCATACCCCTACCTACTTTCTTTTTGCGGAAAAAGAAAAATAGGCAAAGAAAAACGAAACATTTCAAATAGAAGGAGGTAATTGATTGAGTGCAAGAATTGAAATATTAAAATTCAGGGTTACGCCCAAAGAAAAGGAAATTATAAACAACAAAGCATTGTCTTGCAACAAAACGGTCAGTATGTATTTGCGGGACTGTGCCTTAGAAAAGGAAATAAAAGTGGTAAACGGTGCAGATAGTATTGCCGAAGAGTTACGGAGGATTGGCAACAATATAAACCAAATAGCTCGCGGAGTAAATGCAGGATATATAACCGCTGTAAACCTTACGGAAACAAGAGAGGAGCTTATAAAAATATGGCAATCGTTAAATTTGTTAGTTCGGGATGCACAATGAATAATATCTTTAAGTATGTTACAAGAGATGAGGCAACCGAAGAAAAGCTAATAAGCGGTGTTAATTGCTCTCCCGATACTGCAATGCAAGAATTCAAATTTGTTAAACAACAATTCGGAAAAACAGACGGCAGAACCTACTATCATATCGTGCAATCATTCTCACCCGAAGATAACATTACTGCCGAAACAGCACACGAAATCGGACTTAAATTTGCAGAATATTTTCCTGAGTTTCAGATTTTAATAGCTACTCATTACAACACAAAACACATACATAATCATCTTATTATGAACTCTGTAAACTTCAAAAACGGTAAAAAGTTTCACCAAACAAGAGATGAATTATTAGAGGTTAAAGCCTACTCTAATAAGATTTGTAAAGAGTACGGTTTGAGTGTTACAGAAGAAAAAAGCCGATATAAAAAGTGGGCTGAGTGGAAAAAACAGCTTCGGACTTACGCACTTTATGCAATGCAAAATTCTGAAACCAAAGAGGATTTTATTCAAATAATGCAAAAACACGGCTACAAGGTTAAGTGGGAGGACAAGTATAAATACATAACATTTACCACTCCAGATAACCATATCTGCCGTGATAAAAGCCTATTCGATGAACGGTTACTTAAAGATAATATGGAAATATATTTTGCTTTAGGCGGAACAAACAGTGAACTCGCAAGCGAGTATTTTGGATACCAAACTCCGCCTCACGATGAAAAAGCAAGTATGACTTTGACTACAGGGCTTGTGAATTTGCTTGGTGATTTGCTATCGACAGCGCCGCCACATAGTGACTACACACCCCAACCTGTAAAAGAATTAAGTCCGTATGAAAAGTTGAGACTTGAGAAAATTCTCGGCAAAAAAATAGAGCCTAAAGCCTTTGCTTGTTACTCAACGCAAGAGGAATACGAGCAGGCTATGGGACTTATTATGTAACTTTGTCTGGACTTATAAAAACCTTTGTGATATGTTGTCGTTGCCTAATGGCATTAAATTTGAGAAAGGAAGAATAAAATGAGAGCATGGTTATATTCAAGACTTTCCCGTGATGAAGACAGGGAATTAAATTCGCTTACCAATCAACAAAAAATATTAACTGAGTATGCCCAAAGTAACGGATACACAATTGTCGGAAGTTCTGCTGATGATAACATAAGTGGTATGCACTTCAACCGAGAAGGAATAGAAAAAATCTACGCTGCAGTTGAGGAGAAAAGTATAGATGCTGTTATCGTAAAAGACCTATCCAGACTTGGTCGCCACAGAACGCAGACAGCTATGTTTATCGACTATCTTCGCGAGAACGATGTTAGGGTATTATCTGTAACCGAAAACATTGATACAAGCAACGAAGAAGACGATTTGATGGTTGGCTTCAAGGGTATTTTCAATGACATGTACGCAAGAGATATATCTAAAAAGATTCGAGCTGGCTACAAACAAAAACAAAAAGACGGTATCGTGCTGATACCGCCCCTTGGTTACTTCAAGGATAAAAATACCCGTCAGGTTGTGATTGTAGAGGAACACGCTGAAATAGTACGAAAAATATTTAATCTGTATGTGTCAGGTTACGGGTTAAAAGCAATTGCGAAAATACTGAATGAAGAAGGAATTAAATCACCCGGTTTCTATCAAAAGCAATTACTTGGTAAGAATCTGGGTTACAACAAACCTGAAATTGCTCATAGGTTTTTATGGGAGAATACCGGTGTAAAAAGAATTCTGCAAAATGAATTTTATATTGGAACTCTTATATGTCACAAATCCTATAATAGTAAAATAAATCATATACGGAAAGACCTTCCACCTGAAGAACACTACCGTCACGAAAATGCTGTGCCTGCAATCATATCAAAAGAGATATGGGAGCAAGTACAGTTTTTATTAGAGCAAAGACCTAAAACCAATGTTCGTGCATATACCGGCAAACCCTGTCATAGATACACAGGACTTATTAAATGCGGAGACTGCGGCTGTACCATGATTTGCCGTACAAGAAAGTGGCGTGATAACCCTACAAGATGTGAATACACCTGCAACGGCTACCATCGGTACGGAAAAAATCAGTGTACACCACACACCATCGGCGAGGCAATACTTGATAAACTTATATATGATGAAATAATTGAAATAAAGCGAATGGCTTATGAGAACTTTGAAAATGTTGATAAAAACATTAAAAAATGGATGGCAAACAAACCTACTGCTGAAAAGCGTATAGAAAACCTGAATTTTCAACTAATCCAAAGAAAATCTGACCAACAACAAATTTTATTAGAGCGAATCAGGGATAAAGAACACGCCGAAATCTATACCGAAATGCTTAAAAGCTGCGAAGATGATATTAAAAAACTTACCGAACAGATTAAGGAATTCGAAGATATAGAAACCACAATTAAGAAACGCAAAAAACAAATGCTCTCAAGCCTTGAACTCATAGACAATATTGTTGCCGAAGGTGCTATAAGTGATACACATTTAAGAATGTTGATTGATAAAATTACTGTATTAGAGATAAACGGTGAACTAAAGATTTCAATTACACTCAACGGAGATTTCAGAGCACACTTTGATACATACGATGAACTCGGACAAATCACCGAAAGGTATTCTGAAATATGGTGGTTCCCTGATGATGGAAAATAATAATCTTAACATATCAGCAGACGTATAGTTGATTCTTTAAAATTTGATTTTTTCCAAATCCTAGTAAAAGCAGAGTTAACACTTGACAAACGAAATTGAATACTTTATAATTAACTTTGAAGTTAATTACTTGAAAGTAAATTGTTAAAAAGGAGCGTAAATATGCAAGAGGTTTTTATTGGTAGAGAGAAAGAACTTGCAGAGCTTAATGACCTATATATTCAGGACAAATTCCAATTATTCGTATTGTATGGTCGCAGACGTGTAGGTAAAACAACACTTTTAAATGAATTTTGCAAAGGCAAAGATACGATTTTCTATTCTGCTGAACAAAGCAATAATAAACTTAACCTTGAGAAGTTTTCTAGACTCGTCTTTAGTTTTTATGGTGAAGAGAATTTAGAACCGTTTTCCTCTTGGGGAAATGCTTTATCGTATATAGACGAGAAACAAAAAGATAAGCGTTTGATTCTTGTTATAGATGAGTTTCCTTACCTTGTTAGGAAAAATAAAGCATTGCTCTCTGAAATGCAACATTTGATTGATCATAAGCTAAAAAATGGCAAACTGTTTATAGTTTTGTGCGGTAGTTATATGGGCTTTATGGAGAAAGAAGTTCTTGGATCTAAGAGTCCGTTGTTTGGAAGACGAACAGGACAGCTTCATATGAAACCATTTAGTTATCAGACCAGCATGAAGTTTCTTGATGGTTTTTCTGATGAAGACAAATTGAAACTATATGGCGCTTTTGGTGGTACTCCGTTATATCTTCAACAAATTCAACTTGATAATACCTTCGAGGAAAATATCAAAAAAGCATTTTTGAAAGTCACCTCTTATTTGTATGAAGAGCCTTTACTGTTATTAAGGCAAGAGGTTCAGGAGCCTGGTGTTTATAGTGCAATAATTGAGGCTATTGCAGGTGGATATACTAAATCCAACGAGATTTCCACCAAAATTGGTGAGGACAGTGCGAAGTGTCTTAAATATATCAAGACTTTATGTGAATTGGGTATTTTGTATAAAGAAACCCCTTTCGGCGATAAGGAGTCTTCAAGAAAAACTATTTACGGTATTTCAGATTTTATGTTCCGCTTTTGGTATCGATATGTATTTGGAAACAGAACGCTTGTAGAAACAGGAGCTCAGGATGCGGTTTGGCAAAAGCGTATAGAGCCAAACTATAGTAGCTATATGGGTCTTGTCTTTGAGAAAGTCTGTTCAGATTATTTAACTGCACAAAATGCCAATGGCAATCTTCCATTTCTTTTTACTGCCATCGGTAGATGGTGGGGCACTAATCCCAAAACGCATAAACAAGTAGAAATAGATTTGATTGCTAATGATGGTAAGGATTATCTTATTTGTGAGTGCAAATGGCGCAACGAAAAAACGGATTTGAGCGTTTTAAACGAACTCAAAGAAAATGCTGATATATTTAATACAAAACGTAACAACACCTGGTTCATATTGTTTACTAAAGTTGGTTTTACGGACGCTGTTCTTAAAGAGGCACAGATTGATCCTAATATCATTCTTGTTGATATGAGCAAACTAATGGATATCTAAAGAAGACACTCTGTTTACATCCGCTATGAATTTCCAACAAGGTGGCGTTACCATCAGGTCCGTGTGAAAGAGATTTCATGCAGGTTCGATTCCTGTCAGGTGCACCAATAAAAACCACTAGTTCAACTAGTGGTTTTCTCCACCCCTATAAGGGGTGATTACTGGCGAAGCCCCTAAAAGGGGCCTCTGATGTTTAGCAGCGCATTACTTTTTCGGGCAGCCGCTCACGTGCGGCTGTCTTTTTTTGCCTACTGCTTCTTGCTACCCGTAAACGGGTCTATGTACTCTTTTATACTTATCTGCTCTGCCATATAATCATCTTCCAATTGTTTCTTGATATATTCGGCAATTGCTTTTTTATTTCGACCGACTGTATCTA
>JAZNBQ010000075.1:0-9965 GCA_045587065.1 Acutalibacteraceae bacterium
TTAATAAAGAGTGGATTGCTAATGGAGAGTTTGACAAAATAACAAATCTCGCAAAAGAATTTGTAGAAAACGCAAATGCGTGAAAGGAAATGTAATTATGAAAAAGATTGTAACTTTCGGAGAAATTATGATGCGATTAAATCCTCAAGGTTATTTGAGATTTACACAAGCAGAAAATTTTGAAGCAACCTACGCAGGTGGAGAGGCAAACGTTGCCGTATCTCTTGCCAATTATGGAATGGATGCGAATTTTGTTTCCAAAGTTCCTGATAACGATATAGGTCAATGTGCAATTAACGCTTTAAGAAAATTTGGCGTAAACACCTCTAAAGTGGTTAAGGGTGGAAAAAGACTCGGCATCTATTTTGTAGAAAAAGGGGCTTCTCAACGTGCATCAAAGGTTATTTACGACCGTGCATATTCATCAATTTCCGAAGCAGAGGCAAAGGATTTTAATTGGAATGAGATTTTCGAAGGTGCCGATTGGTTCCATTGGACAGGTATCACACCTGCTCTTGGCGGCAATCTTCCTGAAATTTGCCTTGAGGCTTGTAAAGCAGCTAAAGCTATGGGTGTAAAGATTTCTTGCGATTTGAACTATCGTAAAAAACTCTGGAGCAGAGAACAAGCCAAAGAGGTTATGACAAAACTAATGCCTTACGTTGATGTTTGCATCGCAAATGAAGAGGATGCCAAGGACGTTTTCGGAATCGAGGCAGAAAATACTGATATTAATTCAGGTAAGATAGACCAACAAGGCTACATATCGGTAGCAAAACAAATTAGAGAGAAGTTTGGTTGTGAAAAGGTAGCAATCACACTAAGAGGAAGTATCTCTGCAACTGATAATAATTGGGCAGGTATGCTTTATGCAGATGGCAATGCTTATTTTTCACCAACCTATACTGTTCATATAGTTGACCGTGTAGGTGGCGGTGATTCTTTCGGCGGCGGACTTATATATGCTTTGCTTAGCGAGAAAAAGCCACAGGATGCAATTAATTTTGCCGTTGCTGCATCTTGTTTAAAACATTCTATCGAGCACGATTTTAATATGGTTTCAGTCGCAGAGGTTGAAGCTTTAGCGGGCGGAAACGCTTCTGGAAGAGTTCAGAGATAACACCGTAAAATAGTGTAAAAAAACAATTTTTTAATATCTTGACAATAAATAATAAAAGGCTATAATTTACTTAGAGGTAATTATAGCCTTTTTAATTTCACCTGTCTGTGTTTTAAGGAGATGGAAGTAATGGAAAAATTTTTATTAAATGGCCAGTGGAAAGCTAAGTGTTTTTCTGCTGACGGAGACTTTTCTTTTGATGCTAAAGTTCCGGGTTCAACAATCAACGATTTGATGAATTGCGGCAAGTTGCCAAAAGATATTTTTTGGCGCGATAACTCTGACCGAGTTCAAGATTTTGAAAAATTTGATTACGATTACGAGAAAACATTTAACTTTGAGGTAAAAGAAGGATTAAAATATATTCTTAACTTCCAAAGACTTGATACATATTGCGATGTGTACCTAAACGGAAACAAAATTGCTACTACACTCAACGGATTTATCAGTCATAGTTTTGATGTAACAAACGATTTAGTAAGTGGCGAAAATAAATTGTTAATTCATTTCACCTCACCTGTTACTGCAGTTGAGGGCAAACCACATATGCCAGGTGCATTCACTACCGAGAGAATGCACACTCGTCGAGTTCAGTGTACATATGGTTGGGACTGGGTTGCCAGATTTGTTTGTTGCAGCATTTGTGGAGACGTGTCTATTGTTTCTTATGATGCTACTTCAGATATTCGCATTGCAGATAAGTATATATATACAAAATACATTGACGAAGATTCTGCAGAGATTGTTATTAAGGTGAATTTTGAGGACGATTCAGCTCCCGGTCAGATTAATGTTAAGATTTACAGTCCAGACGGAGAAATGGTTGCGCATCACGAAAGATACTGTGCAGAAAAGGTTGCAAGAATCAATTTGGACATTGCTAATCCTTGTCTTTGGTATCCTTTAGGCTATGGCGAACAACCAATTTACAAAATTATTATAACCGACAATAACGATAACGTGTTGGCAAGTGAAAACTTCGGTATTCGTATTGTTAAAATTATGCAGATAGTTGACAAAGAGGGAACCGAGTATTACGAAAAATGCCAGGGAATGGATAAAACCGTATATGACAAAAACACCGAACATTCAGGCTTTATTCTTAAAGTAAATGGCAAAAAGATAATATGTATGGGTGGTAACTGGGTGCCTCCTGAGCCTTTCTATAACAAAAATACCGATGCAAAGGTAACTGAAGCATTGGAATTAAGCGCTAAAGCCGGAGTAAATATGATTCGTATATGGGGCGGCGGCGTATTTGAGACCGAACATTTTTATGATGAATGCTCAAGACTTGGCATTATGGTAACTCAGGACTTCTTAATGGCCTGTGGTAAATACCCTGATGACGAAGAGTGGTTCCTTGAGGAACTTAAAAAAGAAGCTGCCTATGCGGCAAAATTAGCTCGTAATAAAGCTTGCTTAATGTGGTGGAGCGGCGATAACGAGAATGCAACCAGCGGTTCTTACACAAAAGAAACATTCTGGGGTAGAAAAGCAGGATTTTCTGCTATTGGACCTGTAATGTATGAGTTGGATTATAACCGCGATTTCTTACCATCAAGTCCATTTGGCGGAAACTTGTTTGCGTCAAATACCGTTGGTACAACACACAATACAAATTTCCTTGGAAAAACAATGGCGTTTGTTGAAGATAACAACTTTGACAACTATACTCAATTCTGGAAAAAAATCAGGGCCCGTTTTGTTGCTGAAGAACCAATACTTGGTGCAATATGCAAGTCTTCTCTTCTAAAGATGATGACTGAGGAAGATATTTTTGGTGACGACGATTCAATGTGGAGAGAGCATACAAAGAACAACGAAGGGTTCCGCTATCCCTCTGAGAAAAAGACAAGCATTTGGGACTTTACTGTTGACTTTGCTCTTGCATTATTAGGAGATTTTACTTCCACAAGAGATAAATTCTTTAAACTTAAATATTTACAGTACGAATGGGTAAGACTCTCAATGGAACAGATGCGCCGTGATGCTTGGTTCTCATCAGGTGTAATTTTCTGGATGCTTAACGACTGTTGGCCTGCAAGTTCAGGTTGGGCTATTATAGACTATTACAACAGACCAAAGGATGCATATTATTCCTTTAAGCGCTGTGCAAAGAACGTGCTTCTTGCTCTTGATTGTGTTGATGGTAAATATTCTCTTTACGCATCTAATTTGTATGATAAAATTGATAACCTTGATGTTACAATATCAAGAGTAAAGGGTGCCCAGGTTAAAGTGGTAGATAAACTAAATGTTTCCTTACCTGCAGCACAGACCACCGTTTTAAAGGAAATGGATTTTGTTCTTGACGACGGAGAAGTGTTAGTTGCAGAAATATCAGGTGATGGTGTTTGGGACAGAACCTTCTACAGACACGGCAGACTCGTAATTTCTGAAACCCCTGTGGATTATGCCGTAGACAAGGAAAATAATACCATTACATTTACCTCTAAATCTTACGTACATGCAGTAGAATTTGAAGGAGATGCTCTCTTTGACGATAATTGCTTTAGCATTATGCCCGGAGAGACAAAGACCGTTAAATATGAACCTCTTTCAGATACCGAAATTGAAGTTGTAGCTTACACCTTCTAGCAAGTAAAACGACCTAATTATTAAAATTAGGTCGTTTTTTTAATGCTTGATTTATATTTTAATGGAGATACGCCCATATGTTTTTGGAAGGCTCTGTTAAAACTTCTCGTTGTAGAAAAGCCTGAAAGAAAAGCAATATCGGTAATACTGTGCCTTTTGTCCTCTAATAACTTAATTGCATATGTAATTCTAAGGGAATTGATATAATCATTAAAACTTATTTTAATTTTGTCGTTGAGAACGTGTGAAATATAACTTTTGCTGATAAAAAGCGCCTTGCTTATGTCTTCAAGAGAAATATTTTCTTTGTAATGTTGTTTGCAATACTTAAGTATTTTAGACGCACAGTCATTAGTATCATCTATTTGTTCCAAAGAAACTTTCTGAAACAAAACAGAAAAAAATGCAGAGAGAATAGATGAAACTACAGGAGTGTTTGCGCTTTTTTCAAATTCATCAAAAGCTACGTTTAAAAGAGTTATTAAATTTCCGTCCTTTTCCGTTAACCTATAATGAGGTGAAACTAAAGACTTGTTTAAGAAAGTGTCCGAATGTTCAGGCAGTAGGTCTGGCTTTATAATTAAAAGTGTTGCCTTTGTGTTGTGACTAAATTCAGTATAATAGTGAACCTGATTTGGCAAAATCAGCACAATGCTACCTTTGTTTATTTCATAACATTTACCATTGCAAAAAGCTTTTCCGGTGCCACTCGTTACCAAAACAAGCTCGATGCTTTCATGTATATGAGGAGGGAAGTTCATAGAATTATTGTTTAAAAATTCAATTTTGCTTTTGTTTTCTCTGAAGATTTCTTGCACAAAACCACCCGTTTAGCATTATTTGTCTTAAAAATAGCAGTATTTTACTTGAATTATAGCACAATTTATCATAAAATTAAAGAAAAACTTAATTTGGAGGCGCAAATTATGGTAAGATTTAACAGATATTATCACGTTCCTTGCATGCCCCTTGGCAAAGATGGTAGATGTATTACAGGTTGCCGTGAGCATATCAACCTTTCTCGAAAAGCGGCAGGGGAAGGCATGGTGTTACTTAAGAATAATGATGGTGTATTACCACTTAAAAAAGGCTCAAAGGTAGTTGCATTTGGCCAGGCTGCTATAAACTACGTAAAAGGTGGTACAGGTAGCGGCGATGTTTACTGCGCATACGTTAAAAATATATACGACGGCCTTGAGGACAAAGAAAATGAAGGCAAACTTACATATTTTAAACCCTTAAAAGAGTTGTATACTAATCATTTAGCAGTCGAGGAAAACAAAAAAATTGAATGTATTATTCCTGACGATATGTTTAATGATGCAGTTAAATTTTCTGATACTGCAATTATTTCAATTGGTCGTAATTCAGGTGAGTTTAATGACAGAACTGCCGAAAGAGGAGATTACTATCTTACCGAAAGCGAAGAAGCCCTTGTTAATAGAGTTACATCTTCCTTTAAAAAGGTTGTTGTTGTTCTAAACGTTGGCGGTATGGTTGATACAAATTGGTTTTACGACAATGATAAAATCAGTTCAGTCCTTTTAGGATGGCAGGGTGGTATGGAAGGTGCTCTTGCTACTGTTGATATCTTAACAGGCGACGTTAATCCTTCAGGAAAACTTACTGATACCTTTGCAAAATCCTTTGACGATTATCCATCATCTGCAACATTTAACGAGTCCGTGGACTATGTTAATTATATTGAAGATATATACGTTGGTTATCGTTATTTTGAAACAATACCTGATGCATATAAAAAGGTTAATTATCCTTTTGGTTTTGGACTTTCATATACAACCTTTGCATATACAGATATTGTTGCCAAAGAAAATGATGGCCAAATTGATATCAAACTAAATGTTACCAACACCGGTAAAATGTCAGGTAAAGAGGTTGTTCAGGTTTATTATAGTGCGCCTCAGGG
This sequence comes from Acutalibacteraceae bacterium, assembly GCA_045587065.1. Lineage (GTDB taxonomy): Bacteria > Bacillota > Clostridia > Oscillospirales > Acutalibacteraceae > SFWF01. Next base: position 5,649 of record JAZNBQ010000075.1, read on the forward strand.
AAAACTTGGTAAACCATCAAAAGAACTTGTAACCTTTACCAAAACAAAACTTTTAAATCCGGGTGAAACTGAAGAACTTAATCTGTCTTTTGCAGTGAAAGATATGGCAAGCTTCGATGACCTTGGAAAAATTCAAAAGAGTGCATACGTTCTTGAAAAAGGTGATTACAAAATCTATGTTGCAAGTTCCGTTCGTGATACTGTAGATACCGGATTTGTTTATTCTGTTAGTGAAGATATAGTTGCAGAACAGTTAACCTCTTATTGCGCTCCTGTTGCATTGGAAAAAAGAATGCTTTCTGATGGCAGCTTTGAGGAACTTCCAAAGGGAGAGATTAAAAACTCTTATCCTGTCAATAAGGAAATAAAGGTTGATGCCCCTGAGGAAAGATTATGGTTCCATGACGTATATACTGAGGAACAGCTGGATAAATTTATTATGCAGTTCACAGTAGAAAATCTTTTTGAATTTATGGGAGGTTATTCTTGCACAGGTGTTTCAAATACCGGCTGCTTCCCAAGATGCTATCCTTTGGCAGTGCCGCCAATCCCAACTGCTGATGGCCCCGCAGGTCTTAGATTAGAAGAAAAGATTGGCATTGCCACTACAGCATTCCCTTGCGCTACACTTCTTGCTTGTTCATGGAACACCGAAATTATGGAGCAAATTGGTGCTACCGCCGCATTAGAAGTTAAGGAAAATAATATTGCATTCTGGTTAACACCTGCACTTAATATTCACCGTTCTCCACTTTGTGGCAGAAACTTTGAATATTTCTCAGAAGACCCTGTGGTTTCAGGAGAAATGGCAGCTGCAAAGGTAAAGGGTATACAGTCGGTTAAGATTGGTTGTACCATTAAGCACCTCGCTTGTAACAATAAGGAAGAAAACCGTTTCTGCTCAGATTCACGTGTTTCAGAAAGAGCGCTACGTGAAATTTATCTAAAAGGCTTTGAAATTAGCGTTAAGAAGGCTAATCCTTGGGGACTTATGACTTCCTATAACGCAATTAACGGTGTTCACACTTCTGAAAGTTATGAGCTTCTTGGTGGAATTTTAAGAGGAGAATGGGGCTTTAATGGTCTTATTACTACAGACTGGGGTGTTAAAAACAATCCGGTTAACGAGGTTAAAGCCGGTAATGATATTAAGATGCATTGCGGTTATCCAAACGAACTTAAAGAAGCTTATGAAAAAGGCGAGTTAACCCTTGCTGACCTACAGGTTTGCGCTAAACATATTTTGGCTGCTTATATGAATTTAGAGTAATATTTCATATATTAAGATGAGGTGATCAAATGATCGATATATCTGTTGTTGACTCTAATTTTAAGGTTGAAACAAGCCTTAGTGAGAAAGACATATACTTTATAGACGTAAAGGAAGAACCGTTTAAAATATATGGCATATTTTATGAAGATGGCAAATTCAGAAGATTGCCGGAAAACATAGCTCAACAGGTTAGTCCGGGTGTGCATTCTTTGCACTCTTACACCGCAGGTGGTAGAGTGCGCTTTGCAACTGATAGTCCGTATGTTGCTATTAACGTAAAAATGCCACGCATTGGTAAAATGGCTCATTTCCCCTTAACCGGTTCTGCTGGTTTTGATTTGTATGTCTGTGAAGAAAGAGAAAAATATATTTCAACCTTTATTCCTACCTTTAACTTTAAAGAGGGCTTTGAGAGTATAATATATTTTGAAACTTCTGAAATGCGCGAGATAACAATAAATTTTCCACTTTACAGCGATGTGAGTGAACTATATATCGGTATCAAGGAAGGCTCACAAATTAAAGAAGGTAAACCATATTCAGAGGAAAATCCGATTGTTTATTATGGTTCCTCTATCACTCAGGGTGGATGCGCTTCAAGACCTGGTAACTCATACCAGAATATAATTTCCCGTAGATTTAATATAGATTATATTAATCTTGGATTTTCCGGTAATGCAAAGGCAGAGCCTATTATTGCAGATTATATTAATAATCTTGATATGTCGGTTTTTGTGTATGATTATGACCATAACGCTCCCACGATAGAACATTTGATTAATACACATGAAAGAATGTATAATACAATTCGTGAGAAGCATCCCAATTTGCCTATTGTGTTAATGTCAAGGCCCAAGTATTATTTAACCGATGATGAGGAAAAGCGTCTGGAGGTTATAAAATCAACCTTTGATAACGCAAAAGCAAGGGGAGATAATAACGTTTATTTAATTGACGGACCGACATTAATGGAAATGGCAAAAGAGGAAGGTACTGTTGATAATTGCCACCCAAATGATTTAGGTTTTTATTCTATAGCAAAAGCCTTGGGAGACGTCCTTCAAGATTTATTTTAATGTTTTAAAAGGACTTCATATGAAGTCCTTTTTCTTTAATTGTTTATTGCAGAGAATGTAAATCTATGGTATAATACGAAAAATACTTCTAATGTTTTTGGAGTGAATATAATGGATTTTAAAAGCACTTATCTTGGAATAGAATTTGGTTCAACAAGAATTAAAGCTGTGTTGTGTGATAGCCAAGCCAAAGTATTGGCTCAAGGTTCTTATTCTTGGGAAAATATGTTTGAAAACGGTCATTGGACTTACCCTGATGCGCTTTTTACAGAGGGTATGGCAGATTGTTATAACTCTTTGCTTAAAGAAATAAAAGAAAAATATAATGAGATTCCTACAACCTTTGGTGCAATTGGAATTTCAGGCATGATGCATGGCTACGTAGCATTGGATAAGGATTACAAACTACTTGTTCCATTCAGAACCTGGCGTGATACAACAACGTTTGATGCGGCAGATGAATTAACTCAGATGTTTAATGAAAATATTCCTCTGCGTTGGAGTATATCACACTTATATCAGGCTGTTTTAAACAAAGAAGAGCATCTAAGCAAACTTGCTCACATAACAACTCTGTCTGGATATATCCACTATCTGTTAACTGGGGAAAACAATCTCGGTATTGGCGACGCATCAGGAATGTTCCCTTTGTTAAATGGTCGATACAATCCTGAGTATATATCGAGACTAGATAATGAAATTGCTAAAAAGGGTTATAATTTAAAAACACTTGACGTGTTGCCTAATATAGTTTTAGCAGGAAAAGTTGCAGGACATTTAACAGAAAAAGGTGCGGCACTTTTAGATCCTACAGGTAATTTAAAAAGCGGAATTCCTTTCTGCGCACCAGAGGGCGATGCTGCAACCGGTATGGTAGCGGTAAATGCCGTTACTATGGGAGAAGGTTCAGTTTCTGCAGGCACCAGTGCATTTGCAATGCTTGTTGTTCCAAATAAACCAAGCGATATTAATCGAGACGTGGACCTTGTGTCAACCCCAGATGGCAAAGATGTTGCTATGATACACGTTAATAATTGTTGTGGAGAAATTGATGCTTGGGTTAACCTTTTTGATGAATTCTCCAAACTTTCAGGAAATGATATAAACAAGGGTAAGATTTACGATTTGCTTTATGAAAATACTTTGAATTCTTCAGAGGCTTGTGGTGGAATTTCTGCATACAACTTTATTTCTGCAGAACCAATTATCGATATTGATACTCCATGTCCCAGTATTTTGAGAAATAAAGTATCTATGAGTCTTGCTGATTTCTTTAAAGCACAAATCTATGGAACTGTCAGTGCTCTTGCTATTGGCGTTGAAGATTTTAAGGCAAAAGAAAAGGTTAGCATTACTAACTTTAAAGCAAGCGGAGGAATATTCAAAACCCCCAAAATTGCACAACAAATCTATGCAGATGCCCTTGGTTGTCCTGTTACTCTTGCGGAAACTGCAGGAGAGGGTGGTGCATGGGGTATGGCAATTTTAGCCCTATATTTACAAAATTCTCACATGCCGTTTGATAAGTGGTTAAATGAAAAAATATTTGTTAATTCTAATTCAACTACCCTTAATAATACTGAAAAAGGCAAGAAAGATTTTGAAATTTATATTTCAAATTACAAAGAAAAACTTCATAAATATTTTGGGGTGAACTAATGTGAAATCCGGCAATAAAAAGTTTGTTGCACCAATAGTTATTACGATTATAATAATTTTATATTTTGTTTGTTACTTTGGTTTGTTGTTTTCATTACTTAGCGGTTTTTTAAGATGGTTGCTTCTTATAATTCCTGCTGCAGGCTCAATATTAATAATTACGGTTTGTCTTGAAAGAATTAAAGAAATAAAAGGTGGAGAAGAAAATGATATTAGTAAATACTGATTATATCACAGGAAAGACACTTGAAATGTTAGGTCTGGTTAAGGGCAGCACCATTCAAAGCAAACAAGTCGGATCGTAGCCAT
>JAZNBQ010000076.1:0-3424 GCA_045587065.1 Acutalibacteraceae bacterium
TTTCGTTCTTCTTATCAAGGGCGGTGACTGGTTCGTTGATGGCGCAACAGGTATTGCTCGTCGTTTTCATCTGCCTGAAATCCTCATCGGTGCAACTGTTGTTTCTATCGGAACAACGCTTCCCGAGGTTATGGTTTCCGCCGGAGCCGCTGCTGCAGGAACAGGCTCTATCGCTTATGGTAATGCCATCGGCTCAATCATCTGTAATACTTCATTAATCGCCGCTTTAACAATAGCAATCAAGCCCGGTGTTGCTGCAAGAAAAAGTTTAAAAGTTCCCGTTATATTCTTCTTCGGTGCAGCCGCTTTCTATTGTTTAATTTCTTACTTTTTCGGTACATTCAGTCGTTGGACAGGTATAATTCTTCTTGCAACATTCGTGGTATATATGGTTCTCACTGTTTTACGCATGAAGAAAACCGGTGCAGATTTAGAAACTGTTCAACACGAAGAAATTCACGGAAATATCAAAACCGAGGAACAACTTGAAGCAGAAAGTGGCGAAGACCACGTTGTCGAAACAAAAGAATCCGGCAAAAAAGACTCTTTAATAAAAGATATAGTGCTCTTGGTAGTTGGTGCTGTACTTATTGCTTTTGGTGCACGTCTGCTTGTTGACAACGCTACCATCATTGCCCGTGAAATGGGCGTATCCGAAACCGTCATCGGTCTTACAATCGTTGCCTTGGGCACATCATTACCCGAACTCATAACCGCTATTACATCACTTATAAAGGGACATGGCTCTCTATCGTTAGGTAATATTATAGGCGCAAACCTTTTCAACCTTGTTTTGGTTAGCGGTACCGCTATTACAATCAATCCGTTTGACGTTCCGGCATCAGGATATATTAACGGTATTAACTCCGCATTCATTATTGACATTCCCGTTATGCTTTTGGTAATGGCAATACTAACTATTCCCACACTTATAAAACAGAAACTCTCCCGTTGGCAAGGTTTTTCTCTATTGGCAATTTATGCCGGTTTCTGTATACTTCAATTTGTTGTTTTATAACAAATAAAAATTCCCGACTCAAACGAGTCGGGAATTTTTTATTGTATAATCAAATCAACACATTCTTCGGGAGTTTTGCCGTCATACTCAATTGTAATATCCGCATATTTTTCATAAAGAGCGGCTCTTTCTTCGTACAACTCACTTAAAGTTGTACCCTCTTTCATAGCGATACCGCGGGTATGTATATTATTTACTCTTTTATTTAGTTCTTCGGGTGTGACCTTAAGATAAACGATTTTGCCATTTTCCTTAAGTTTACTCATAGCCCGTTCTCCATAGACTGCACTACCGCCGGTGGCTATAACGCTATTGGTAAAATTATTTTTATAAATAATTTCATCCTCAAGTTGAATAAACGCATCAATACCACGTTTTTTTATAGTATCACAAAGGCTCTCACCGGTTTCACTCTGAATAAGTAAATCCGTATCACAAAAATTCATAAGCATTGACTTGGCAAGAAGAACCCCCACGGTGCTTTTACCCGCACCGGGCATACCGATTAACACAATATTTTTCACATTAATCACCTGAATATGTGGGTGCATTTTTAGGTGCGCTACCCTTGATTACTTTATGATAATATGAATACGTCATTGGCACATCCTTATTAAGGTGTCCCGCATCAGTAACCTCGCCAAGGAAAACTGTGTGAGTTTCGGTTTCCATAGTGTTAATTACCTTACAGGTTATATAGGATATTGCCTGAGGTAACACTGGAACAAAGCCTTTTACAAGGTGTTCAATACCCTCAAATTTATTAACATCTCTGCCACTTCTGAAACCGAAAGAGCCGATTATCATAGGGTCCACATTTTCACCGAGAATATTAACGGCAAAAACGCCCGTATTTTTTATACATTTATTGGTGTGATTATCGTGATTAATTGACACCGCAACGGTTGCAGGGGTAGCGGTTACCTGCATAGCAGAGTTCGCCGTACAGCCCGTAGGTTTACCCTCGTCCCAAGCAGTTACAACATAAACGCCGTATGATAGATTAAATAAAGCTGTATTATCCATTTTATTATCTCCTATACCAAAAATCCGATGAAACGAATTTCATCGGATTTAGTTTTTATTCTTTTTCAAAAGCTTCTTTACCCAGACCACAAATGGGACAAACCCAATCCGCAGGGACGTCCTCCCACTTTGTGTTAGGTGCTACACCGCCATCCGGGTCACCTTTGGCTGTGTCATAAACATAACCACAGGGGCATACATATCTCATACTAACATCTCCTATATATTATTCTTGTTATATAGTGTTAGCAGAAATTATATAATTATTAACCAAAATATCTCTTAAGAAGGCCTTCAATGCTTTACCGTGTCTTGCTTCACTCCAGGTCATAAACGCCTTCGAAATCACAGTTCTCACAGCGATACGTCACCTTATTCATACCAAGTTTGTCTTTTATAACACCTGAAAATAAGCCTCGTATCGATAAAAAACTGATTCTTATATGCTTTCCTACAGGAATACCCGTAGTAACAGGATTTATAACCTCTTTCCACGCCTTTTCATCACCGCAACGCGGACAACACGCCGGAATGTTATTCATGATTAGCCGAAATATCTCTTAAGAAGACCTTCGAATGCCTTGCCGTGTCTTGCTTCGTCGCGTGCCATTTCATGAACTGTGTCATGGATAGCATCGAGATTCTGCTCTTTAGCCATTTTAGCAAGTTCGAATTTACCGAGTGTTGCACCGTTTTCTGCTTCAACTCTCATTTCAAGGTTTTTCTTTGTAGAATCTGTTACAAGCTCACCAAGGAGTTCAGCAAATTTTGCTGCGTGCTCTGCCTCTTCCCAAGCTGCTTTTTCCCAGTAAAGTCCGATTTCCGGATATCCTTCTCTGTGAGCAACTCTTGCCATTGCAAGATACATACCAACTTCTGTACACTCACCCATATAGTTTGCACGAAGATCCTCAATGATGTCTTCGCTTACACCCTGAGCTACACCTACAACGTGCTCAGCTGCCCAAGTTCTCTCCTCAGACTGCGCTGTAAATTTCTCAGCCGGAACACCACACTGTGGGCACTTCTCCGGTGCTGCATCTCCTTCATGAACATAACCACATACCTGACATACAAATTTCATACCTTTTTTCTCCTTTTCTTTTCCTATAGTTTTTTGTTTTTATGAAGTTTCCTTATTTCCTGAAAGTAGACAGTCTTTACAGGTGCCATAAAAATAAGTTACATTTCCGTCTATCTGTCCCGGGAAATTCCGTCCGGCGGATGCATTGATATGATCGATGCTGTCCATTTCCAAATCGATGACGCTTCCGCAATCTTTACATATAAAATGATAATGTAAGGAAGTGTCTGCATCAAAATGATCGACACCGTCGCTTAGGTGAAGTCGTAAGATTTCACCGAGATCGGAAAGCAGGG
>JAZNBQ010000077.1:0-6783 GCA_045587065.1 Acutalibacteraceae bacterium
CCAAGGAGTTGAAAATGAAAATTGTCTTCCTAAGACCGCTTGGCCTCCGACTTACTTCTACAAGACAGGTTCCCAAATTTGCTAAAAGCGGAAATCCGGGAGAAGAATTGGACGTAACCTTAGAGCTAAAACTCCTTGCAGACGTTGGACTTATCGGCTTTCCAAACGTTGGTAAGTCAACCTTAATTTCGGTTGTAAGTGAGGCTAAGCCTAAAATTGCCAACTATCATTTCACAACATTGACTCCTGTTCTTGGCGTTGTCCGTATGGGAGAGGGTTCGTCTTTTGTAATGGCAGACATTCCGGGACTTATTGAAGGAGCAGGAGACAACGTAGGATTAGGACATGAGTTTTTACGTCACGTTGACCGTTGCAGACTTCTTGTTCACGTTATAGATGCGGCAGGCAGTGAGGGAAGAGACCCTATAGAAGACTTTAACGTTATAAATAATGAACTTAAAATTTATAATGAAGAGTTAGCCCTTAAAAAACAAATCGTGGTTGCCAACAAATGCGATTTAACCGATGATGATAAAATAGAAGAGTTAAGAAGTTATTTTACAGAGAAAGGCTATGCGTTCTTTGCCATAATGGCACCTATTGCCGAAGGAACTAAGGAACTTATAGACTTTGTTGCAGCAGAACTTGCAAAGCTTCCTGCAATCAGAGTTTACGAAGCCGAAGCCGCTCCAGTAGAAGACTTTACCTTTAAGTCTGATAAGCGTACATTTAAGGTTTTCGTAGAGGATGGCATTTATGTAGTTGACCAGGCTCCTTGGCTTCTTAAAATTCTTGAAACAGTAGACCCTGATGACTATGAGTCTCTACAGTATTTCCAACGAGTTCTGCAGCAAAGCGGAATAATCGAAGCCCTTATTAAAGAAGGTGTACAGGACGGAGATACTGTAGTGGTTTACGATATGGAATTTGACTTTGTTTCGTGAGGTTTGTTATGGATGTTAATAATCTTAGTCCGGGAACCCTTGCTTTCGTGGGAGATGCTTATTTCGGTTTACTTGTAAGAGAGCACCTAGCAGAAGTCAATCGTCCTTCAGGTGAACTCCACAGTAAATCAGTTAAAATAGTAAATGCTTCGGCACAGGCAAAAGGCTTTAAGGTTATAGAGCCTGTTCTTACCGAAAAAGAACTTTCTATTTATAAAAGAGGCAGAAATTTTCACGTTAAATCAGTTCCTAAAAGTGCAAGTGTGGGTGATTACCACTCTGCAACAGGTCTTGAAACACTTTTTGGGTATTTAAGACTTAAAGGTTTGGAAGAAAGAGCTTATGAACTTTTCAAATTAATTTGGGACAGCTTTGAAGAATAGGGTGAAGAAAATGGATTTAAAAATTAAAAAATTAGACCCCTTGGCAAAAACACCTTCCTACGGTTCTGTTTGTGCCGCAGGAGCAGACCTTTACGCCTTTGAAAAGGGCGAGGTTACAATAAAACCCGGCGAGACAAAGGTTATTCATACAGGAATAACTATGGAGATTCCTGACGGTTACGTAGGCCTTGTTTATGCAAGAAGCGGCATTTCCATAAAAAGAGGGCTTGCCCCTGCTAATAAGGTTGGAGTAATTGATTCTGATTATCGCGGAGAAATAATGGTGGCTCTTCACAATCATTCAGACGAAGACCAGACAATAGCGGATTTTGAAAGAATTGCGCAAATCGTTATAGCACCTTATATAACGGCTAATTTTGTTGAGGCTGATGAACTTGACGAAACTGTCAGAGGCGCAGGTGGATTTGGCTCAACCGGAACTAAATAGTATTTTAAATAAAGCCGAAAGGCTTTATTTTTTTGTAGAAATTTTTTGAGTTTAGTGGTATAATTATTAAGTTGTAAAAATTTTTAAAAGAGGCACTTCTTATGAGAATGAGAAAAAAGAAACATTTAGAAGAAAGGCTTGAAGCATGTAAGGAATATCAGATTCCTCTGTCAGAGCACGAGGCGGATTTCAGAAAAGCTGCAGATAAGCCTTGTTATCTTAATTTTAAAGAGATATTTGGCAATGATAATCCTGTACACTTAGAGGTCGGTTGCGGCAAGGGACAGTTTGCTTGTGAACTTTCAAAGAGAAACCCCAATATCAATTTTATAGCTGTAGAGGTTTGCGACGACGTTGCTCTTTTAGCCTGTGAAGCGGCAAAAAAAGATAACATACCAAACCTTCGTTTTATGATATGTGGCGCCGAGTTTTTGCTTAAGTATTTTACCGACGACTCGGTGGAGAGAATTTATTTAAATTTCTCTTGTCCATACCCTAAAAATACATATAAGAACAGACGACTAACTGCCACCAGATATTTAGAAATTTATAAAAAAATACTTATAAATAATGGTGAAATACATCAAAAAACCGATAATATGCACTTTTTTGAGTTTTCTATTGAAAAATTCAGTGCATCAAAATACACCTTAAAAAACATTTCCCTCGACCTTCATAGCAGTGATTTTGAAGGTAATATAATAACCGAGTACGAAGAAAGATTTATAAGCCAGGGTCTACCAATTTACAGACTTGAGGCAGTAAATAATAAATAGGAGAAAAATTATGACAAAGATTGATATTATTTCAGGATTTTTAGGAGCAGGAAAAACAACATTAATTAAAAATCTTTTAAGCGAGGCTTATAAAGGAGAAAAGGTTGTTCTTATAGAAAACGAGTTTGGTGAAATCGGAATTGACGGTGGCTTTTTAAAAGAAGCAGGAGTAGAAATAACCGAAATGAATTCAGGTTGCATTTGTTGTAGTCTTGTGGGGGATTTTACTGAAGCATTAAAAAAAGTTTTAGCAGACTTTGCACCTGACCGCATTATTATTGAACCATCAGGAGTTGGAAAGCTTAGTGACGTCATAGGTGCAGTAAAAGGCGTTCAGTCCCAAACGGCAGTGCTTAACGGCTTTTCTACTGTTGTAGATGCCAACAAAGCAAAAATGTATATAAAGAACTTTGGAGAATTTTTTATAGACCAGGTTGAAAACGCATCAGCAATCTTTTTAAGCCATACAGGAAACTTGAATGAAGAAAAGTTGGAAGCCTGTGTAAATCTTCTTCGTGAGCATAATGACAAGGCGGTTATTGTTACAACCGCTTGGGAAAAATTAAGCGGAGAGCAGTTCCTTTCTGCAATAGAACATAAAAATACTCTTGAAAAATTAGAAGAGGAATTAAAACACCACCATCATCATCACGAGGAAGATGAGGAGTGTTCTTGCGGACACCATCACGAGCATGAGCACCATCACCACCACTCAGAAGAGTGCACCTGCGGCCACCATCACGACCACGAGCACCACCATCATCACGCAGACGATGTATTTGCTTCGCTAGGCAGAGAAACTACCAAGAAATTTGCAGAAGAAGAACTAAAAGAAATTCTTTCAAACATTGAAAATGAAGAAAAATACGGCTTGGTACTTCGTGCGAAGGGCATTGTGGAAGGTGAAAACGGACAGTGGCTCCATTTTGATTATATACCAGGGGAAGCCGACATCAGAAAGGGCGATGCAGACGTTATCGGCCGCCTCTGCGTAATCGGCTCAAAGCTTAACGAGGAAGCAATTTTAGAATTATTTAAGTTAGGAAGATAAGTTATGAGAGAAATTCCTGTTTATTTATTTACAGGCTTTTTAGAGTCAGGCAAAACAAAGTTTATTCAGGAAACTTTGGAAGACCCACGCTTTAACACCGGAGAAAAAACTCTTGTTCTTCTTTGCGAAGAGGGAATAGAAGAATATGACGTGGCAAAAATGCCGGGCAAAAACGTTTATGTTCATTCTATTGAAGAAAAATCTGATTTAAGCAAAGACAAAATTACTGCTCTTGTTAAAAAGACAAATGCCGAAAGAGTCATTATTGAGTATAACGGAATGTGGCTTTTAAACGAACTTTTTGATGCATTGCCTCAAAATTTTGTTTTGGCACAGGAATTTTGCTTTATGGATTCAACTACAATAATGTCATACAACTCAAATATGAGGCAGTTGGTATTCGATAAACTTTCTACTGCAGAGCTTGTAATTTTCAATAGGGTAAAACTTTCTCAAGACGTTCAGCCTTACCATAAACTAGTAAGAGCAATAAGTCGCAGAGCAGATATAATTTATGAATTTACAGACGGCTCTATACTGCCTGATAACATAGAAGACCCTTTGCCATTTGACGTTAATGCTAAGGTTATAGAAATAGAAGACAGAGATTATGCTATATGGTTCCAGGATATGATGAATGATATGGAAAAATATACCAATAAAACAATCAAATTCAAAGGAATAGTAGCTCGCGATGCAAAACTTCCAAACGACACGTTGATTGTGGGCAGACAGGTAATGAACTGTTGTGCAGAGGATATTCAGTATTGCGGAATTGCTTGTGACTGGAAAGATGCCTCTACCTTTAAAACTAACGACTGGGTTGTAGTTACTGCGAAACTGTCAGTAGGTGTTCATAAACTTTATCGTTCAAAAGGTCCGTATTTAACTGCAATATCTGTAGAAAAGTCAGAACCACCTGTAGAACAGGTTGCAACCTTTTATTAGTAATTGCAAAAACAACAAATTTGTGATATAATTTAGCTTGATTAATGAAAAGGAGAGTTTTCAATGAGTCAAAAGAAAGTTATAATTACAGGAGACAGTACCAACGATTTATCGTTAGAGCTTCTTAAAAAGCATAATATAAAAATTAAACCGTTAACAATTACTTTGGGTGAACACAGTTATTCTGACGGTGTTGATATTGACCCTGATTTTATTTACAAATATCATTCAGAGCATGGCATACTACCAAAAACCAGTGCCGTTAACATAGCAGAAATGACAGACTTTTTCAAACCTTTGGTAGATGAGGGTTATGCCATTGTGCACTTTGCTTTAAGTTCTCAGATGTCTTCAACCTTCCAAAACTCACTTATTGCGGCAGAAGACTTTGAGGATGTATACGTTATAGACACAAAGAATCTTTCAACAGGTGAAGGACTAATGATGCTTAAAGCCGCAGAAATGGCAGAGCAAGGTGTAGACGCAAAAACTATCTTTGAAGAAATTTCTGCACTTGTTCCAAAGGTTGATGCATCCTTTGTCATTGATAATCTTGAGTATCTTCACAAAGGCGGCAGATGTTCTGCACTTGCAGCTCTGGGCGCGAATCTTCTAAAGCTAAAGCCTTGTATTGAGGTTAGAAACGGTAGTATGGGTGTTGGCAAAAAGTACAGAGGTAAATATATTGACACTCTAAAAACTTACGTTCAGGAAAGACTGTCCGATTATTCAGATATCGATTTGAGCAGAGTTTTCGTTACCCATGCAGGCTGCGATGAAGAAATAGTAAATGCAGTGGTAGAAGAGGTTAAGAAAACTGCTCCTTTTGAAGAGATTATTGTAACAAGAGCAGGTTGCACCATTTCATCTCACTGTGGCGCAGATACCTTAGGAGTACTTTATATCAGAAAGTCTGAGATTAATTAGTTGTCAAAAACAAATGGGTTGGCATAGTATATGACAGGGAGCAAAAAGGATATCCTGTCATATCGGCGACAAACATTTGTAAGTCCTCGGATTACCGATAAAATAAGTCTCCCTTTTATATAAAAAAGCACCCTTAAATTAAGGGTGCTTTTTATTTTTTTAGTCTTTGCTTATTACTTTTTTCTGCCAGGATTTTTTATGACATTCAGGGCATTTCATATATCTTGTTCTGCCCATATGCATAGCTAAATTAACGGCCTTATAAGTAGGAACGTATGTGTGCCCGCAGTGTGCGCATTTATAATATCCTGCCACTTGCTCAATTTTTATGGCAAAGAAGAAACCTATAAAACAAGGAATAAATCCTGAGAATACAAGAACTATTCTTTGCCAGTTTTCCATTGGAAGATAAGCACCAATAATAATTGGTACAAACAAAACTATCATTGAAAGAATACCGATAACCCATTCTAAAGCCAAAAGCCTTTTGTCGCTTTCTTCTTTTGCTTTTACCATCTCGATTAATTTTTGTTCCATTTCTTTGTTGTAATTATCCATGTTAATTACCTCCCCACTTAATAAATCATTAACAGTAATATTCAGGAGCTCGCATAAATCAAGCATTATGGAAGAATCGGGTAAAGATTTGCCGGTTTCCCATTTTGATACAGCTCGGTCTGTAATGTTTAATTTCTCTGCTAATTGTGCTTGAGTAAGATTTGCTTTCTTTCTGCACTGAGAAATAAATTTTCCGATTTTAACCTGGTCCATATGAACGCCTCCTTTGATTCTATTTTATATACTGTCTGAGAAAAAATACACGTACCGTTGGTTGAGTAGGGGAGATATCAACCAATGAACTAATAACAAATTACTTTAAATTAACTTAATTATATACTATATTTGCATCTTGTACAAGTTAAAAATAATGTGCTTTTTATTGCCATTGTTGGCGTTTATTTTAAGCAACGTAAAAGAATCAAAATGCTATTAAAATAGTGTTTTGATTCTTTTTTTATGTCTTTGTAAGCAAAAGTCTGTATAACAGAAAAGACCCACCCTAAAGGTGAGTCTTTTTTGTTTGGTGCGAGTGATGGGACTTGAACCCATACGTCGTGGACACACGCCCCTCAAACGTGCCTGTCTGCCTATTCCAGCACACTCGCATTTCGCATTCGCTTTTTATCGCGCCTAAGTATTATATCAAAAGCTTGTGCGGTTGTCAACAATAATTTTAAAAAATTTTAAAAAAATTGTTTTGCCGCTGCTTTTGCGGCGGCAAAACAATAAAAATAACTGTTTTTTA
>JAZNBQ010000078.1:0-16550 GCA_045587065.1 Acutalibacteraceae bacterium
AAAATAGAAAGCCGTGAAATCGACAAGAAATATCTTGCGGTTGTTCACGGCACACCTAAAGAAAAAGAGGCAACCCTTGAGGGTTACCTGGAGAAAAACGAAGAAAAAAATAAAGTTTATCTTAAAAAAAGCCGCACCGACGGTGCTCTTACCATTAAAACCCGTTACAGAGTAATAAAATCCAAAGGAGACCTTTCTCTTATTGAGGTAGACCTTCTAACAGGACGAACACATCAGATTCGAGCTCATATGGCTTCCATTGGTCACCCACTTTTAGGAGACGGAAAATACGGAAAGCTTGAAAGAGATAAAAAAATGGGCTTTACGAGACAGGCCCTTTATTCCTACAAGTTAACATTTTCCTTTGAAAGTGATGCGGGTATTTTAGAGTATTTAAACGGCAAAACCTTTACTGTTAAAAAGGTTTGGTTTGCAGAAGAATTATTTGAGTTTAGCCTATAGGCTAAACTCAATTTTTTTATCTCCCATTTTGTATTCGGTCATTTTGATTCCGGCGGCTTTAAACATAAGAGTTGAAGCCACTACAGAATCAGAATCGGCATATTTATTGGATTTATAAATAATTTCAGAAACTCCCGACTGAATAATAGCCTTGGCGCACTCATTACAAGGGAAAAGAGTTGTGTAAATTCTGCTTCCCTCTAAAGTGCCGCCACGGAAATTTAAAATGGCATTGAGTTCAGCGTGACAAACAAAGAAATATTTTGTATCAAGATTTCCGCCTTGTCTGTCCCAAGGAAACTCATCATCTGAGCAGGCTCTTGGCATTCCGTTGTAGCCAACAGACAGAATTTTATTGTCCTGACTTACGATACAAGCACCTACTTGTGTGGAAGGGTCTTTACTGCGCTGTGCCGAAAGCTCGGCAATTCCCATAAAATATTCGTCCCATGTAAGATAATCTGTTCTTTTCATATCTATCACCTTTTTATGAATTTAATGCATCTATAAGATTTATAAGGTCAAGGGGCTTTTCAATAACAAACTCAGCACCGTTTTCGTTTAGTTCTGCAATATCTCTGTAACCCCAAAGAACTCCAACTGCTACCGCGCCACTGTTAACGGCAGTTTGCACGTCTACACCTGAGTCCCCCATAAATATACATTCCTGAGGTTCAACCTCCAACTCCTTCATTAATAGCTTTGCGAGGGTTGGGTCAGGTTTGCCGGGGAGTCCCTCTCTTTGTCCGAATATAAGGTCGAAAACGTCTCCGCACAAATCCTTTACTACCTCTATTGCAAGTGGCTCTGATTTGTTTGTGCAAACGGCGATTTTTATGCCTCTTTCTTTAAGTTGGGCAAATAACTCTGAAATCCCATCATATTTATAAGTAAGGTCTGAGGAATGTTCTTTATAGTATGGCATAAAGATTTCTAAAGCTTTTTTAAGTTCCCTCTCGGTTCTGTGTTCCTCAGGTAAAGCTCTTTCCACCATTTTGGGAATTCCGTTGCCTACAAAATATTTAAAAGCATCTACCTCGTGAGTTTTAAAGCCCAGTTTTTCTAAAGTGAAATTTACTGCTGCGGCAATGTCTCCCAGGGAGTTGCATATTGTACCGTCCAGGTCAAAAAGCACTGCTTTTATCATATACAAAGGTCATCTCCTATCTTGAGTATTGTATCATAATATTTGGTAATTTTCAATAAATATAAAAATTTTTAAAAAAACACTTGCAAAAAGTCTCGTTTTCTGTTATTATATCATTTGCGATTGACTAAAAAGGAGGTGCAGTGTCATGGCAAAATGTGATATCTGCGATAAAGAAGTTGCTTTTGGCATTAAGGTTTCTCACTCACACAGACGTTCAAACAGAACTTGGAAACCAAATGTTGTAAAGGTTAAGGCCATCGTTAACGGCTCACCTCGTCGTATCAATGTCTGCACCCGTTGCCTTCGTTCAGGCAAGGTTACCAGAGCAGTCTAATATTTACGATATTAAAGCAAACAAGACCACAAGTGAAAACTTGTGGTTTTTGCTTTATATTCGTGATATACTAATCTAGGAGTGATTTTATGAAATTTTGTGATATGGCTTATAAAAGACCTGACGTAGAAAATCTTTTAAACAGACTGCGAATTTTAAAAGACGAAATTGAAAATGCTACTGAGGTCTCTGCTCAGATAAAAGCTTACGATGAGGCAGACCGCATTTTGCAGAATTATTCTACTATGGGCTCTCTTGCATACGTTCGTCACACAATTAATACAAATGACGAGTTTTATGATAAAGAAAACGACTTTTTTGATGAGAATGGCCCTGTTATATCTGACGCTATTCACAGCATTAACAAGGTTTTATTAAAATCCGCTTTTATAAACGAGCTAAAGGCTCATTACGGAGAACTTTTGTTTTTAAATACTGAAATTTCTCTTCGCTGTTTTTCTTCAGAAATCATTGAACTGGCAAAGGAAGAAAATAAACTTCAGTCGGATTATCAGAAGCTTTACGCTTCGGCTACAGTTTTGTGGGAGGGAGAAACCATTCCCCTTACAATGCTTGGCGTTCACAAACAGTCTGCCGACCGCGATATAAGAAAAAAGGCCTTCCTGAAGGATGCAGAGTTTTTTGAAAGTCACAAAAAAGAGTTTGATGAAATTTACGATAAACTTATAAAAAACAGAAACAAACAGGCAAGAGTTTTAGGTTACGACAACTTTATACAAATGGGCTATGACCGTCTGGGTCGCAACTGCTACACGCCTAAAGAGGTTGCCGCTTTCAGAGAAGAAATTGCAAAATACATTGTACCTGTTGTTTCTGCTTTAAAAGAGGAACAAAGAAAGCGTATAGGTGTAGATAGTTTGCATTTATACGATAACGATATTATTTTTAAAGAAGGCAACGTGAAACCTAAAGGCTCTGCCCAAGATATTTTAAATGCAGGACTTCAGATGTACAGTAAAATGAACGGCGAGACTGCAGAGTTTATTAAGTTTATGTTTGATAACGGCCTTTTTGACGTATTAAGTCGCGAGGGCAAGGCTCCGGGTGGTTACTGCACAGAGTTTGCAGACTATAAAGCACCCTTTATTTTCTCTAACTTTAACGGCACTGCAGGAGACGTTGACGTTTTAACCCACGAGGCAGGTCACGCCTTTGCTTACTTTAAAGCTGCCAAAAAAGGGATTATCTCCAGCTACACCTCCCCTACCATCGAGGCCTGTGAGGTTCACTCTATGAGTATGGAGTTTTTAACCGCGCCTTACCACAACCTGTTCTTTGGCGATGATACTCCTAAATACCAATATTATCATCTCGCCGACGCTCTTAATTTTATTCCTTATGGTTGCATGGTGGATGAGTTTCAGCATATTATGTATGAAAATGAAGACTTGACTCCTGACCAGCGCAAAGAGGTTTGGCTCTCTTTGGAGAAAAAATACCGTCCTCATCTGAAACTTGAAGATTTGCCTTTTTACAAGGACGGCGGCGGTTGGCAGAGACAACTTCACATTTATCTATACCCACTTTATTATATTGACTACTGTATGGCTCAGACCGTGGCATTTCAGTTCTTTATTCTGTCTTTAAAGGATTATGATAAGGCTTTTGAGAAGTACCTTGCCTTTGTGGATTTGGCTGGTACAAAAACCTTTGAGGGACTTGTTAAGTCTGCAGACTTAATGCTTCCTTATGAAAAGGGTTGTCTTAAAGAAACGGCAGACCAAATCGCTAAATGGCTTGAAGAAAATAGCATATAAAAAAACGAGGCTTAGACCTCGTTTTTTTATATTTCGTAAAGGTGGGGGTTGTTTTTGTCTTTCTCTGAAAGGAGAATTTCCATACCATCTTCTATTGGCCACTGAACATTAACTGTGGGGTCGTCCCAGGAAAGTGGCACCTCGTCGTTTGGATGATAGTAGTCATCAACCTTATAAACGAATTCCGCTTCGTCTGAAAGCACTAAAAATCCGTGGGCAAAGCCTTTTGGTATAAAGAACTGTCTTTTATTCTCAGCAGAGAGGTGAACTCCCACGTATTTGCCGTAGGTTTTACTGTCTTTTCTTAAATCTACTGCCACGTCAAAAACCTCTCCCTTTATAACCCTTACCAATTTTGCTTGTGGAAACCGCCTTTGAGCGTGGAGTCCGCGGAGCACTCCTTTTTTTGATTTAGACTGATTATCTTGCACAAAGGTACAATCTATTCCTGCATTTTTAAATTCTTCATACTGATAGGTCTCCATAAAATAACCGCGTTCATCTTTCAAAACGGTGGGCTCAATTATAAAAACCCCCTCTATTTCGGTAGTTATAAAATTAAACTTGCTCATTACAATTCCTGCTTTCTGCCGTACATTTTTTCATAATAATTCTGATAAGCGCCACTGGTTACCCTTTCTACCCACTCTTTGTTTTCAAGATACCATTTTAGAGTTTTTTCTATTCCTTCTTCAAAGGCGGTCTCAGGAAACCAACCAAGGTCTTCTTTTATTTTTTTAGGGTCGATTCCGTAACGCCTGTCGTGTCCCTTTCGGTCGGTCACGTGTTTTATCATATACTCTCCCACTGAGGAGTCTACCTTTTCTTTAATATACTTTATTATTTTCTTTACGATGAAAATATTTGTTCTCTCATTATGACCACCAACGTTATAGACCTCTCCTGTTTTGCCCTGTCTTATTACCATATCTATAGCTTTACAATGGTCCTCTACATAAAGCCAATCTCTGACCTGCATACCATCTCCGTAGACAGGCAAATCCTTATGCTTTAAGGTGTTGTTCATTATAAGGGGTATAAGTTTTTCAGGGAACTGATAAGGCCCGTAATTATTGGAACAACGGGTTATATTTACAGGAAATTTATAGGTATCCGAAAAAGCCTTAACAAAGAGGTCGGCAGAGGCTTTACTTGAAGAATAAGGAGAATGAGGGTCTAGCGGCGTATCTTCTGTAAAGAAACCTTCTGCACCTAGCGCGCCATAGACCTCGTCGGTGGAAACCTGAAGATATTTAACACCGCTTTTATAGGTATCATCCCCTTGTGTCCAAGCGAGTTTTGCACACTGAAGTAAATTTACAGTTCCCAAAACGTTGGTTTTTACGAAAATTTCAGGCTCCATAATACTCCTGTCAACGTGGCTTTCTGCCGCAAAGTTTACAACGTAATCTATATCGTTTTTTCTGAAAATCTCTGAAATTGCTTTTTTGTCACAGATATCTGCCTGAACAAAGGTGTAATTTGGGTTATTTTCTACCGATTTCAGATTTTCAAGATTTCCTGCATAGGTCAATTTATCAAGGTTAATGATTTTTATATCAGGGTATTTTGAAAGCATATAAATTATAAAATTAGAGCCGATAAATCCTGCTCCGCCTGTTACAAGATAGGTTTTCATAAATTAGTCCTCCACTTTGGTTATATATTCTTTAAGGGCTTCTTCCCAATTTCGCATTTGGTCGTTCACGCTACATTTAAGAGCAAGATTTTCCAGAGAAGAAAATTTTGGCCGTTTGGCAGGTCTTGGGAACTCCTCACTACTGCAAGGGATTACTTTACAAGAGAGGTTTGAAAGTTCCATAATCTTTTTGGCAAAGTCATACCACGTACATTCCCCTTGGCCTGTGCAATGATAAATACCATATTCTTCTGTTACACCCAGTTTTAAAAGATGATGGGCTAAATCGTTAGCGTTTGTGGGGTTGCCCTTTTGATCGTTTACAACCGAAATTTCATCTTTGGTTTTGCCTAGCTTTCTCATTGTTTTAACAAAGTTATTACCCTTATAGCCGTAAAGCCAGGAGGTTCGCACGACAAAGGTTTTACTACAGTAGCAAAGGGCATATTCTTCTCCCAACCTTTTAGATTTACCGTAAATACTTTGAGGGTTTGGTAAATCCCATTCTACATAAGGCTTGGGAGAGGTCCCTGAAAAAACGTAATCGGTTGATATAGAAACAAGCTTTGCACCTGTTTTTTCTGCAGCCATGCTTAAATTCCTTACCCCTAAAGCATTGATTTTAAATGCCGTTTCGTAGTCGGTTTCGCAACAGTCTACGTTGGTCATTGCGGCACAGTTAAAGATAATATCAGGCTTATTCTTTTCTACAAAAGCCTTTGTCTTAAAAAGATTTGTTATATCAAGTTGCTCTACGTCGGTTTCCGTTAATATACAGTTTTTATATTCATCAGGAATTGGGCCGATTTCGCTTTTTCCTTTTTTTATTATCTGAGAAAGTTCGTTTCCCAACTGTCCTTTAGCGCCTGTTATTAATATTTTCATTAAAACTTTTCCTCCACTTAAAAATGTATTTACAAAAAGAGGTTATATGCATTAAAAGAGCCTTTATGCTTTTAGCACTTGCTCTTTCCCAACTGTGAGTGACACTGACAAAGGGACAAAAAACTACTCTTCCGTATTTTTTTGCTCTTCTTGTTATATCGGCGTCCTCCATATAAAGAAAAAACCTCTCGTCAAAGCCGCCTATTTTTTTAAATATTTCACTTTTTATTACAAAGAAACAACCTGTGCAGAAATCTATATCTGTAAGAGTTTTAAGATTTTCGTTGGCACGAGTATATTCTTCTCTGATTTTTTTAGAAATGCGCCCTAAAAAGCTATATTTAAAAGTAGGGGTTCTTTTGGGTAAAAACTGTTCACTCCCATCGGTGTTTAAAATTTTAGGGGTTATCATTACTATATCTGAATTTTCCTCCAAAACTTTTGTAAGTTCCTTTAAAACGTCGGTTTTAATTTCAATGTCCGGATTAATTACGGCGTGGTATTTACCCAGAGGTAAATTAAGCACTTTATTGTGACCTCCGCCGAAACCTGAATTTTTATTGTTTTCTATAAGTCTTATGCCGCTAATGTTTTTTAGGCCCTCTTTTTCCTTGGAGTTGTTATCTACAACATAAAGCCTGAAATCCTTTATTTTTGTATGCTCTAAAAGACTTTTAACGGCTTTTTTTGTTTTTTCCTTGCAGTTATAAGAAACTATTGCAGCAGAAATAAAAATATTCTCTTTAATAAGTCTTACACCCCTTTTTCATTATGCCCAGTTTTAAGGGAAATTTTAACCTTTGGCAATTTCGGTTATACTAAATAAGATTATTGAAAAATCTCTCATTTTATGGTAAAATATTTTAAATATATATAGAACGGAGCAAATGACTTGTCATATCCTCTTGATAAAATAAGAAATTTTTGCATTGTTGCCCACATAGACCACGGAAAATCCACCCTTGCCGACCGACTTTTAGAACATACTAATTCGGTTTCCAAACGTGATATGGAGGACCAACTCCTTGACAGTATGGATTTGGAAAGAGAACGCGGCATTACTATCAAAGCTCATGCTGTAACTCTTTATTACACGGCTAAAAACGGTGAAGAATATGAGCTTAATTTAATTGACACACCCGGCCACGTTGACTTTAACTACGAGGTTTCTCGCAGTCTAGCGGCTTGTGAGGGCGCAGTTTTGGTTGTAGACGCTTCTCAGGGAATTGAGGCACAGACCCTTGCAAACACCTATTTGGCAGTGGACCACGGACTTGAAATTCTGCCGGTTGTTAATAAAATTGATTTACCAAGCGCCGACCCTGACAGAATTATTAATGAAATTGAGGACGTTATTGGAATCCCTGCAGAACACACTCCTAAAATTTCGGCTAAAACCGGAATTAATATTGAAGAGGTTTTAGAAAAAATCGTTACTGAAATTCCTGCGCCGCAAGGCGACAGAAGTGCTCCTCTTTCTGCCCTTATTTTTGACTCTTATTATGATGCTTATAAAGGTGTTATTGTTTATTTCAGAGTGGTTAGCGGCAGAATAAAGGCAGGAGACACCATAAAGATGATGGCAACCGGCGCTACCTTTGACGTTGTTGAGGTAGGAAGAAAAGGTGCCACCTCTTTAGAGCCTTGCGAATATCTTGAAGCAGGAGAAGTTGGCTATCTTGCCGCTTCTATTAAAACTGTAAGTGACGCCCGTGTAGGCGACACAATTACTTTAAATGACGCACCTTGCAGCGAGGCCCTTGCAGGTTACCGAAAGGTTAATCCTGTTGTTTTCTGTGGCATTTACCCTGCAGACGGTGCAAAATATTCCGACCTCAGAGAAGCCTTGGAAAAGTTACAGCTAAACGATGCTTCCCTGCTTTTTGAGCCTGAGACCTCTACCGCTTTAGGTTTTGGCTTCAGATGTGGTTTCCTGGGTCTTCTTCACATGGAGATTATTGAGGAAAGGTTAGAGAGAGAATATAATCTGGACCTTGTAACAACGGCGCCAAGTGTTATTTATAAATTTGATTTAAATGACGGCACTACAGTTTCAGTAGATAATCCTACCAACTACCCTGACCCTGCTATTATTGTTAATGCTTACGAGCCTGTTGCCGACGTTCATATTTATTCTCCAAGCGAATATGTTGGCGCTATTATGGAACTTTGTCAACAACGCCGAGGCGAATATACCGATATGAAATATATGGGTGACAGAGTTGACATTCACTATATTATGCCTATTGGAGAAATTGTTTATGATTTCTTCGATGCTTTAAAATCAAGAACCAAGGGCTATGCAAGTTACGACTACGAGCCTAAGGATTACAGCAAATCCAAGCTTGTTAAGCTTGACGTTCTTCTTGCAGGAGACGTGGTTGATGCTCTCTCCTTTATTGTTCATGCCGACAACGCTTATTCAAGAGCAAGAAGAATTGCTGAAAAGTTAAAGGAGTTTATACCTCGCCAACTTTTCGAGGTTCCTATTCAGGTGGCAATTGGTGGAAAGATTATTGCCAGAGAAACCGTTAAAGCTTTGCGCAAGGACGTTCTTGCCAAGTGCTACGGCGGAGATATTACAAGAAAGAAAAAACTGCTTGAAAAGCAGAAGGAAGGTAAAAAACGCATGCGTCAGTTAGGCTCTGTGGAAGTTCCTCAAGAAGCCTTTATGGCGGTGCTTAAATTGGACGAGTAGATTATGGGTAAATCAAAGCTTAAAAGTGAAAACAGCGCCTCTTTTCTAAAAAACGTTCTTATGCTTATGTTCTCTCAGGTTGTTGTTAAAGTCCTGGGACTTGTGTATAAGGTTGTTATTGTTGACGTTGACGGTTTTGGAAATACAGGCAACGGCTACTATGCTACAGGCTACCAAATTTATATGGTGCTTTTAGCTATTTCATCCATTGGTATACCTAACGTTATTTCTAAACTTGTTTCCGAACGTGTTGTTAAAGGGGATTACAAAGCTGCCCACAGAATTTTCAAGGTTGCTCTTTGCCTGTTTACAGGTTTTGGTTTTTTCCTCTTTTTACTTTTATTCTTTGGTGCAGAAATTATTGCGGAAAACTTTCTTCATGCTTCAGGTGTTAAATACACTCTTATGGTTTTAGCGCCTGCCCTTTGCTTTGTTCCCGCCTCTGCAGTAATGCGCGGTTATTTTGCAGGTCTTGGAAGCATGAAGGCTTCCAGTAATTCTCAAATTGTGGAACAGTTTTTCAACTGCGTTCTTTCCATTGGCTTTGTTTATGCCTGTGTAGGCAAAGACACTGCTATTATGGCGGCGGCAGGTAACCTTTCTACTACCTGCGCCTGTGTTATTGCCTGTTCGTATCTTGCTCTTTTTTACTCTAAAAGACGCGGAGAAATAAAGGCAGAATGCAAAGTTCAGGAAACTGAGACTGAAAAGAAAACCAAAAAGCAACTTATATTAATTATTCTTTCGGTTTCTATTCCTATTACCTTAAGTTCCCTTGTTTCTACTGCCAATTCGGCTATTGATACCGTAACGGTAAGTCGATGCGTACAAAGCGCTTTTTCTTCACTTATTACAGATGCTACTGCTTTGGAAGAAAAGGCTATGGAGCTTTACGGAATTCTTCAGAAAGCAGAAATTGTTACCCATTTGCCCCTTGCCGTTAGCGCAACTCTTTGTACTGCTATTGTTCCTGCAGTTTCTTCTGCTTTGGCTAAAGGAAATAAGACTGAGGCTAACTCTAAAATTTCCTCATCTGTATTTATCAGTTCTCTTTTAATTGCTCCTTGCCTTGTGGGTTTTGTGGTTCTTGCAAATCCTATTTTGCATCTTTTGTACCCGGCCGCTCCTGAGGGAAGTTTAATCCTACAGCTCCTTTGCATAATTTTGCCCTTCTCTTCCCTAACCTACGTTTTAAATGGTATTTTATATGGAGTAGGAAAGCAACACGTTCCTGCTATTGCACTGGCCGTAGGCTCGGTAATTAAGCTGGGTCTTAACATCTGGCTTATGAGTATACCAAGCATCAATATTTACGGTGCTGTTATTAGCACTATTGTTTATCAGACTGTTGTGTTTATAATCGAAACGGTTGTTGTTTATAAATCTATTGAGATTAAACTTGATTACATTAAATGTTTCGTAAAACCTGCCTTTGCCGCTATAATTATGGGTGGCTTTGTACTGGGTGCTTACAAGCTTTTAACAAATATTACCGGCAATACAATTTCTACCCTTTGTGCTATTCTAATCGGTGCTATTGTTTACCTTATTGCTTTGTTCCTTACAAAAACCTTTACTAAAGAGGACATAAAAACTATACCTATTCTTAAAAAGTTTATCTAAAAGGAGTTTTTTCACTTGGCAACCAACCTCCACGATGGGCATAGAGAAAGGCTCAGAAACGAGTTTTTAAATCTGGGAGAAAACCAAAGTATGCACGACCATAAGCTTCTTGAAATGCTTTTGTTTTATGCTATTCCAAGAAAAGATACCAACCCTATTGCCCACCAACTTATTGAAACTTTCGGCTCTCTTGCAGGCGTTTTAGACGCGGCCGTGGAAGACCTTGTTCAAATTAAAGGTATGACGAAAAACGCGGCAGTTTTAATAAAATCTATTATTCCCCTTTCAAGAGCATACATAGAAAGCAAAAGTCAAACAACTAACTGTGTTAAGACTTTTGAAGACATTGGCAAATACTTTATGGCAAAGTATTTAGGCATAAAAAACGAAACTGTTGGTATGCTTTGCCTTAACGGCAAAGGAGAAATCCTGAATTTTAAATTTATTTCCAACGGAGATTTGGATTCTACCGGAATAAGCATACGAACTATTATTGACCAGGTTATTAAGAGCTCTGCCACTGCGGTAGTTATTGCACATAATCATCCAAGCGGAATAGCGCTACCCTCGGTTCAAGATATTGAGATTACAAAAATGATTGCCGCCGCGCTTAAAACCATCTCCGTAACCTTTGTTGACCACCTTATTATTGCAAATAATGACTACATATCTATGGCGCAAACCTCTAAATATAAACATATATTCAAATAAAAAAGAGAGTTCAATGAACTCTCTTTTTTTATTGCAGATTTTCACTTTCAACTAAAAAATCATACTGCTTTGCGATTTCACTCCAGGTTCTTGCAAAGACTATTCCTGTAGGTTCCAGACCAAAAAGTCTTTGAAAGGTTTCTACCGCCTGTCTTGTCTGCGGTCCAAAATAGCCTGTTACAGCCACTTTTGGTATTTCGGTATAATATTCTGATATTAGTGATAAATAGGTTTGCAGGTCGGTAACGTCATTGTTTTGCAGGCCCTCAGACAAAAAATAACCTGGGAAAAGCTTTGCTTTTTTCCCTGAATAGCCCTGAGGCAGATTTGCCACTGTCTCAATATAGGTTTCTCTTAAACTATTCCAGGTGGTTCTGTCTACTACCCCTGTGGGACTAAGTCCGTAAAAATTCTGATATGTTCTTACCGCTTCGGTAGTGGTGGGGCCGTATATACCATCTATTGGCGGGAAAATCAGGGCTCCGTTGAAATAAGCAAGAATATTAAGAAGATACTGAACCAGGCGCACCTCATCTCCTTCACTGCCCTCACTTAAGTTGGTTGTAAATGGAACCTGTGCCTCTTCAATAGTGATTCCCTCGCTTACAAGCTCACTTAAATTTTTTACCCCTAAATAATATCTTTTAATCTGATACCAAGTAGCCTTATCTACTTCTCCGCTTTGTGGTAAATTAAAAATTTTCTGAAACTCTCTTACGGCATTTTGAGTATTTATATCAAAAACTCCATTGGTGTTTGGGATTTTGGGTATTGCAGGGTAATTATCTCCTATTCGGTTAAGTTCCTCCTGAATTATTTCAACCTCGTTCCCTGCATCTCCCAGTCGCAAAGGGAAACCGGGGTAAGACTCGTCGATATCTGCCACCGGAGCATTTTCGATAATATTTATATCATTTCCGTAGTAGCGTTGTAATATTTCATATGGAGTCAGTCCCTCGTTTGCAAGGGTTACCGTGCCCCACTGGGAAAGTCCGTTACAGGTGGAAGTTGTGCCGTTACAAAACTGTGTGAAAAAAGGATTTACAGTTCCTTGTCTTGCGACGTAGTCATTGAAAATCTCGTTAACTATACTGTCAATATTCTCATAAATATCACGATTTTTTACGTATGCCTGGTCTATTCCTGTGGAATTCGTTATATCAAAATCATAACCCCTTGACCGATAATACTCGGTGTATATTCGGTTAAGCGCATAAGTTATTATAGCGTATGTATTGGCTCTTATTGCATTTTCAGGCCAGTTTGGGTATATTTCACTTGAAACAACGTTTTTTATATAATCCACAAAGGGAACCTCAATATTTTCTGCCGCCGCGTCAGGCGGTCCCAAATGAACGGTTATGGTCTCGGGAACCACAGGTGTAATTATATCTGGCAAGATTTTTCCTCCTTTTTATAAAGTGTACTCTTGAAACTCATCGGTTATAATAGGACGGTTATTTTCTTTAGAAAGCGGTATCATATCAACGTTTTGCAATGAAGTAACGCCGTCAAAAACTGCCGCGTTATAATTTATATTACTTATAAATCCGTCAGCTTCTGTTAAAATATTATAAAAAGCGTATGGTCTTACTGTATTTTCCGGACTTTCGGTAAGCACTGCAGGGGGTGCAGGAAGATTTATTTCCGGAGTTTTGCCGCTTTCATCTGTATTTTCTTTTGCTATTAGCTCCATATTATCTACCGTGCCTTTAAAGACGCTGACCAACGCATTTTTCACAGGGTAAAGGCCTCTGACTGTTGTGACGTTTACAACAAGCTTCCCTTCTCCGCTCATATCGGGAACGTCATCAGGCATTATTACCTTTTCCTTTGACATAACGCTCACTTCTTCTGCTGCAAGGTTTGGATTTCTTTTTAGCGCAATTTCTCGCATATCTTTCATTTCTTTTAAATATTTATCAAAGAGGCTTTTGTCCATTTATTTTTCCCCTTTCTTATAAATGACTACACTATATTATGCAAAATGCTACATACAGGACACTTTTATTCGTCACTATATTTTTATTAAAACTATTGAAAATTATAGTAACTTGTGGTAAAATTATATTAAAATCACGGTGAGATTGAATATTTTTTGTGCATATTACTTATAATTTGTTGATTTTTGCATTTTAAATAAGAAAATTATCGTGCTTTTAATTACGAAAGGGGCGCTTTCTTTGAACCAATATACCGCAAAAAATATCCGCAACGTTGTTTTCGCAGGTCATGCATCTGCAGGAAAAACCTCTCTTGTGGAAGCCGCTTACTATCTTACAGGTAAATCCGACCGCCTAGGCACAGTTTCTGAAGGCAATACTATTTCTGACTTTGACCCTGAGGAAATCAGAAGAAAATCCAGTATTAGTGCTACCATCACTCCTTGTGAATGGAAGGACGTTAAAATAAATGTTATTGACACTCCCGGTCAGTTTGACTTTGCAGGAGGACTAAGCGAAGGCATTAGAGCTGCCGGAAGTTCTGTTATTGTAATTTCAGGCAAGAGCGGTGTTTCCGTAGGTGCTCAAAAGGCTTTTGATGCCGCAAGTGAAAAAGGCATTGCAAAAATGTTCTTTATTAATAAAATCGACCACGAAAACGCTGATTTTTATAAGGTTTTTGAAGACCTTAAAGCTACTTTTGGACCAATGGTTTGCCCTATCGTTGTTCCCTTTGTTGTTGACAGAAAGGTTCAGTGTTACATAAATCTTATTGAGCACAGAGCTTATGAGTACAAGGACGGCAAAGCAACTGTTGTTCCTATGCCTGATATGGGACACCGTCTTGAAGGTCTTAGAACTGCTATTAATGAAGCTGTTGCAGAAACAAGTGAAGAACTTATGGACAAATATTTTTCAGGCGAGGAATTTACTCCTGACGAGCTTATTTTAGGTCTTGCTACCGGCGTTCGTCGTGGTGAAATTGCTCCTGTTTTCTGCGGTAGTGCTACTGAACTTCAAGCTATTGACCAATTGCTTAACGGACTTATCTGGCTTGCTCCTTGGGCTGAAACCGTTGCAGGAGAAACCGGTATTGATAATGACGGAAACGAAGTTAAACTCACTGTAAATGAGGATGCTCAGACTGTGGTTACCGTATTTAAGACTGTAGTAGACCCATTTGTTGGTAAGCTTCTTTACTTTAAAGTTGTAAGCGGTAAGGTTACCTCTGATATGTCTTTACTTAACACCAGAACAGGCAGTCAGGAAAGAATTGGTAAGCTTTACTATGTTTGCGGCAAAAAGCAGATAGAAACTTCCCAAGTTGTTGCAGGAGATATTGGCGCCGCTTCTAAACTGAACTTTACAGGCACAGGCGACACACTTTGTTCCCCTGCAAGACCAATAAGACTGCCTAATGTGAAATTTGACCTGCCTTGCTATAAAATGGCGGCTACTCCTAAGAACAAGGGCGAGGAAGAGAAACTTGCCGCAGGTCTTTCCAAACTGACTGAGGAAGACCCAACTGTTTCTTGCTATAATAATGAAACCACAGGAGAGATGATTGTTGCAGGTCTTGGCGAACAACATTTAGACACGGTTTCTGCTAAGCTTAAAGCTAAATTTGGTGTTGAGGTTGTCTATAATCCTCCTAAGGTTGCTTACAGAGAAACCATCAGAAAGAAATCTAAGGTACAAGGAAAATATAAAAAGCAATCCGGCGGTCATGGTCAATTCGGCGACGTTTGGATTGAGTTCGAACCTTGCGACAGTGAAGATCTAGTCTTCTGCGAAACTGTTTTCGGTGGTTCTGTTCCAAAGAACTACTTCCCTGCAGTTGAAAAGGGTCTCAGAGATTCGGCTTTGCACGGTGTACTTGCAGGTTACCCAATGGTTGGTGTTAAAGCTACCCTTACAGATGGCTCTTATCACCCTGTTGACTCTTCCGAACTTGCATTTAAAACTGCCGCTTCCTTAGCCTTTAAGTCCGGAATTCCTGAAGCAGGTCCTGTTCTGCTTGAGCCTGTTTTAAGCGTTAAGATTCGTGTGCCCTCTGATAACACAGGTGACATTATGGGTGACATTAATAAACGCCGCGGCAGAGTTTTAGGTATGGACCCTGAAGGCAAGTTAACTCTTATTGAAGCAGAAATTCCTGAAAGTGAACTTTCTGATTTCCCAACTGTTTTGCGTTCTATTACCCGTGGCAGAGGCTCCTTTGCTACTGAGTTTGCAAGATACGAAGATGTACCTGCTTTTATTGCTCAGAAAATTATTGAAGAACATAAAGCAGACTAAAAATAAGACAAAAAAAAGAGTGAGGATTTTTCCTCACTCTTTTTTTGCTCACTCGGTCTATAAGCCGGGTTCTGTCGCGGACGACTATCTATCTCGACCTGCAGTTACCTACAGGCTCAAGCCGCTTTTCAAGACACATCGGGCAAATGTATAGTCTTATTTAGCGTTGCACCGAATAGGGTTTACAGACACAAATAGTTACCTATCTGTGTGGTGAGCTCTTACCTCGCCTTTCCACCCTTACCGTTAAGTTGGCAAGAGTCGAAACCTTTACGCCTTCAAACCAAAATTTTCGGTAATAGTTTGCCTCAAAACTTGAAATACGACAGTATTTCAAGTTTTGTCGGCTTTCTCTAACACAAAAATTTTGAGTTTGAAAGGTCGAAGAGTTTCTGCCAACGTGTTTTTTAGTGGACAAAGCGTGATTTTGCCGCAAGGCTGACGCCTTGCCAAAAATAACGCAAAGTCCAATGATTAAAGGCGATGAGCGAAACCGTATAGGGTTCGACTCTTGCCAACTTAAAACGGCGGTATATCTCTGTTGCACTTTCCCTAAGGTCACCCTCGGCGGCGGTTAGCCGTTATCCTGCCCTGCGGTGCCCGGACTTTCCTCAGATAATTTAATATCCGCAGCCGTCCAACCGACTGAGCATATAAATAATATCACAAACTAACACTTTTGTCAAAATGCTTTATTTTTTGATGAAAAAACCACTATATAAACTGTAAATATCACTGCCGCTAAAACCGACACTAATATTCCTATTTTAAGGCCGGGAGTTTCATAGTAAAACTCTATTTCACTTACTCCCTTATCAACCTCAACTGCCATAAAGCCTACGTTCACTTTTTCTATTGTTGCCTTTTCTCCGTTTACGTAGGCAGTCCAACCCTTGTCATAAGGAATTGAGAAGAAAACCAAGTTGGGAGCGTCTCTTTCAACCGTAGCAGTAAATTTATTTTTTTCTGTTTTAAAGGAGATTGCCGCAGTTTCGTGTCGCTCTTTGTAGTCTTTGGCCAATTGGGTTT
>JAZNBQ010000079.1:0-9326 GCA_045587065.1 Acutalibacteraceae bacterium
TCTGAGCACTCTCGGAAAGTGTGGCATCCTTCTTGGTTACGAGAACGAACGGGCGCTGTACGACATAGCTGCCGTCCTTGATGGTTTCCTCACTTGCCACAACACCGCCTACGGTAAGTGCCTTTACGGTATCCTTTACAGAAGCGAGAGAAGCATAGCCGATTGCACCGGGATTGCTTGCTACGGTGGTGATAACGTCACCGGTGGAGGTCAGTTCCTGACGGTAATCACATTTGTCTTTTGTATCGGTGATATCCTCAAAGCCATCTCTTGTACCGCTGCCTGCTTCACGGCCGATGCGTACGATCTCGGCATCGTTGCCGCCGACTTCCTTCCAGTTCTTGATTTCACCGGTGTAGATCTTTGCGATGGTTTCAATGTCGAGATCGGAAACAGGATTGGTGGGATTCACAATGATTGCGATACCATCATAGGCGAGGACAGTTCCTTCAAGTCCCTTTGCCTTTTCCTCATCCTTGAGGTCACGGCTGGAAAGTCCGATATCGCATCTGCCTTCCTGGACTGCCTGAATGCCTGCGCCGGAGCCGGTAGCATTGTAGGTTACGGTAATACCGGTGTCTGCTTCAAAGGCTTCGCCCAAAGCACCGATGACTTTGTTCATTGATGTGGATCCGTCTGTTGCGACTGCTTCCTTGTTGCCACCGCATCCGGTAAGTGCGCATACGAGCAAAATAGCCACTGTGAGTAAACTAATAATCTTTTTCATCTTCAAAATCTCCTTTTGATTATTATTTGCATTTATTTGTCGATTCTCTCGACTACGGTTATATTTTACCTGTCTGCTGTAAAATCCGTAACCAAATCGGTGTAAAATCGGAGTAAAAGAAAATCGCCGCCTCACGTGGAAGCGGCGATATGATTATTAGTTCCTCACTTCAAGGTAACTTATACGAAAGAAAGATACTTCTTGGTATATTCCGTGTATTTTTCTCTGTAGAACTCATTGTCGCTTCTAAGCAGTTTAAGGGACTCGTGCAGATTCATATTCTGCTCTTTGGTATCCATAACGCATCCTGCAATATTGGAACAGTGGTCGGATACTCTCTCCATATTGGTAATGAGGTCACTCCATACAAAGCCTGCTTCAATACCGCACTCGCCCACACGCAAGCGATCGATATGACGGGTACGGAGAAGCTCTTTCATTCTGTCAATGACCTGTTCAAGAGGTTCTACAAGATTAGCTTGTTCAGCGTTATTCTCTATAAATGCACCATACGACAGCGTTACAATTTCAGTGGTTGCCGCACAAAGTGAATCCATTTCCGATTTTGCGCCCTCGGAGAACACGATTCCTTTTTCACGCATTTCTTCGGCAGATTCGAGAATATTTACAGCGTGATCGGATATGCGCTCAAAGTCGCCTATGGCTTTTAGCAGCATCGATGCCATTGCACCTTCGGTTTCATTCAGCTGCCGCATACTCAGCTTAACGAGATAGCTGCCAATAATATCTTCAAAATGGTCTGTTTTATCTTCCGCTTCACGAATTGCCTCTGCCTTGGCTTTGTCATAAGCACCAAGACATTCCACGCTGTTTTTGAGTGCGTCGGTAGCGATCTTTGCCATATCGCAAGTGAGGTTGTGCGCACATTCTAAGGCAATTGCGGGGGTTGAGAGAAGTCTGTCATCAAGTTCGGAAACTTTTTCGGGCAACTTGGAGTCGGGAACGAGCTTATATGCAAGCTTTTCAAGGAGTCCCGACATAGGAAGCAGGAGCAATGTGCATACAATATTAAAGATGGAGTGTGCCGTTGCAATACCTGCAAAAGAAGCAGATTTGTTTAGTAATGCCGGTGCAAACAGCACATTGACGAGTGAGAATACAATGAGACACACAACGGTTCCTATGATATTAAAGGACAAATGCACAAGTGCCGCACGCTTAGCATTTTTTGTTGTACCAACAGAAGAAATCATTGCGGTAACACAGGTACCGATATTCTGTCCCATAATGATTGGGATTGCCGCACCATAGGAAACGGCACCCGTAGCCGCCAATGCCTGCAAAATACCAACAGAAGCGGAGCTTGACTGAATAATGGCAGTTAGAATCGCACCGGCAATAACACCAAGGATAGGATTCTTGAACATAATAAACAGTTCTTGGAAAGCAGGAACATCTCTAAGCCCTGAAACTGCACCGGTCATCGTTTCCATACCGAACATAAGAGTTGCAAAGCCGAGAAGCACCATACCGATATCTTTTTTCTTATTGCTCTTTGTAAACATAAAGAGCACAATACCGATAAGCGCAAGAACAGGTGTAAAAGAAGAAGGCTTCAGAAGCTTCAGGAACATATTACTTCCTGAAATGCCGCTAAGACTCAAGATCCACGCCGTAACGGTAGTACCGATATTGGCACCCATAATAACGTGAATGGCTTGTTTTAGGTTCATAAGTCTTGAATTAACAAAGCCAACAACCATAACCGTTGTAGCAGATGAGCTTTGAATAACCGCTGTAACACCAAGACCGGTAAGTAGGCCTGCAAGCTTGCCGGATGTCAACTTGCCGATCATAATTTCAAGTTTGCTGCCTGCGCTTCGCTCCAGTGCGCCGCCCATAAGGTTCATTCCGAAGAGGAACAAACAAAGTCCACCTATGAGCGTAAGTACGTCAAAAATGTCCATTTACACAACCTCATATCTTTATAATCTATTCTTCAAACGCATTTTACCTGCATTTTACGATTATTTTACAGCGAGGGTGTAAAATCGGTAATCATATCCGTGTAAAATCGATGTAAAATAGAAAAGCGGCAGAGAGAAGTTAATCTCCCTGTCGCCGCAATAGCTCATGTAAAAACAAATGACAGTACAGTCTTTCGACCATACTGTCATTTTGTTCATCCTATTCGGTTTTCATATTTCTCCGTTAAGGACATCACGCTTTTGGTGAGTGTTTTTGTTTTGGTGACCCGGACGGGATTCGAACCCGTGTTACCGCCGTGAAAGGGCGGTGTCTTAGGCCTCTTGACCACCGGGCCGTGGTGGTGGCTGTAATTGGACTTGAACCAATGACACTCCGGGTATGAACCGAATGCTCTAGCCAACTGAGCTATACAGCCATATGCGACTGATACATTATAACTTCTTTTTTTTATTTTGTCAACATATTTTTTTAATTTTTACATTTTTTTAGTATTGCCAAAATTCTCTGAAGGATGTATAATAATATTAGTTTATTTTAAGGAGTTTTGTTATGCGTTTTAGTAAAATTTTATCAATCGTCTTAATAGCTTGTACAATTTTAACTTTGGCCGCTTGCGGAAAGGACTTGCCTACTGCTTCTACAGAAGACGTTTCCAGTGAACCTGCCGTTAAAGAGGTTGTTCTCAACCGTCTCACAGGTCTGCCTCTTGAAAACGAAGATGCTGCCAAATCCAAACCGGTTGCTATAATGATTAACAACATTAAAGTGGCTCAGTCAGTTCAGTCCGGACTTGAAAATGCAGACATTGTTTTTGAAACCGAGGTTGAAGGCGGTATTACTCGTATGATGGCTGTTTTTGCAGACGTTACATCCATCAAAGGCAACATTGGTACTGTAAGAAGCGCTCGTGTTGTTTACCCAAATATTGCTGCAGGTCTTGGCGCCATTTATTTCCATGCAGGTAAAGACAAGGTTTACTGTGGACCTGAAATGGTTAGAATCGGTATAGAATCACTAGACCTTCTTAACGGTTATAGCAAAAGAATTAAAAACGGACTTTCATCGGAACACACTTTATATACAAACGCAGAATATTTACAAAAGGCAATTGAGGACAACAAGTTCAGTGGCGCTACAAAAACCGAGCCTTTTGCAAACTTTACCAAGGATGATGAGACTGTAACTCCTGCCGGTGGTTCTGCTATTAACGTTTCTGTTCCTTTCTCCTCTTCATACGTAACCAAGTTTACATATAATGCAGAATCCGGCAAATACGAAAAGCAAAAACCTGCTTCTGCTTGTGCAGAAACCTATAAAAACCTTCTTATTTTAAAAACTCCTATGTCTCACTATTCCAACGGCAAACACCGCAACATTTCTCTTGAAGGCGGCTCAGGCTACTACGTTTCCAACGGCGCCGTAGAAGAAATCAAATGGACAAAGGGCGATGCTCACGAGGCCTTTGTATTTACAAAAGCAGACGGCACAACCCTTACTATTAATGCAGGAAACTCTTACGTTGGAATTTTAAAGGACACCGCAACTCCAAGCTTTAGCGAATAATTCTTACCCGAAGCCTCAAGGCTTCGGGTATTTTTTATATTTAGCTTTTGTCGCCATACCGCCTCTTATGTGTCTTTCGCTTTTATTTTTTTCTAAAACCTCTTTAACTTGTAAGTAAAGCTCAGGCTCTTCTTTTTTAAGGCGTTCGCTTACGTCTTTATGTACAGTGGATTTAGACACCTTAAAAACCTTAGCGGTAGCTCTTACCGTAGCGCCTGTATCTATAATATATTCTCCCAATACTATTGCTCTGCCTTTGTAATCTTCACTCATATAATCAACTCCTAAAAGGGCTGTTTAATTATATGAAGATAAAAACAAAAAAATACATTAAAGCCTCGATGACTTTCATCGAGGCTTTTGCTTTAAAATGTCACTGTATGACTGATTGTTTCTTTTTCTCCTTTTTGGAGCTTTCTTATTCTGAATTTTTGACTAAAATCATTAAAAGGCTTCCAGGAAAGGTCGGTAACTCCGCACCAGGGTTCAACACAGACAAAAGGTGCTTTTGGCGCTTTCCAAATAAGAACTGTATCTGCCTGTGGAAAATCTACGTGAATGCTCTCCCCGGTTCTGTCGTCCCGCAGTGCCAAACCTCTTGACTTCATATCTAAAAAGATAATAGCGTCAACCGCAAAATATTCTTCGTCAAGTTTTAGCTCTTTAGAGTTTTCAAAACAAGGAATTTTTTCATCCGTTATGCCAAGGCCCTCTACAAGTTCATGGCGAGGCAATGTCTCCTCCTCGTCCAAAACTATGCTATAGTTACTTACGTCGCCCTCTATACAATAGCCCTCGTGAGCGCCTACAGAATAATACATATCTCCCATAGTTTTATTTTCTGTTACGAAATCTACCTGCAGAGAACTTCCCACAAGCTTATAAGTAACCCGAAAATTAAAAAGGAAAGGGTACACCTTTAAGGTTTCTTCATTTGAAGCAAGAAGCAGAGTTACTTCGTTTTCCCTTTGCTTTTCCACCGTAAATTCACTGTTTCGTGCAAAGCCGTGCATTTTCATATTATAGGTTTTGCCGTTATAGGTATAACGGTTATCTTTCAGACTGCTAACAATAGGGAAAAGTATTGGCGCGTGTCCTTTCCAAAACTGTGGGTCGCCCTGCCAGATACGTTCCTTGCCTTTTTGGTCTTTTACTGACAAAAGCTCTGCTCCCATTAAAGAAATTTCTGCAGTCAATTTATCATTTTTTATAATAACAGACATTTTTTCTCCTTAAAACAAAACCGAACCAGCGGTTGCTTCGGTTTTATCTTCTTTAATATTAATTATTAATAGCCGATTTTCTCCCAGCACTCAAATGGAGCAGCTAATTCTTCACTGATATAAACCTGTGTTTTCTTAGTCTGAAGCATGGTGCTTGGTAGATATGGTGTGATAGGACCATGTGTGCAAAGACGAGAGGTCATTCTCTGCCAAGAAGAGAATGTGGCGCAGGTTGCAAGTGCGTGAACCTCTATTCTTTCTTTTGCGCGCATTACGTCAAGTGGTCCAATAGTAGCGGCCATTGGTGGAACGTTTGCAATATCGCCTGACTGTCCGAATGTACCGTTAAGTGAGTTTTGCATAATGGTCATTGGGTGTAATTTTACAATTTGAGCAGGTTGATTTAACCACTCTTCAATATCGCCGCTTCCGATAAACTCAGGAATTGGATCAACGAAAGCCATATGACCTGCCCAACCCGGAGATGTGGACGCAATATCAGCGCCGCCCTCAGAAATATCGTTAATAATCTTAGAGTAATCCTTGATGTTTGCATTAGTTGGGAAATGAACGTTCTCCATAGGCATACGGAGCTTCTCATCAATTTGATAGTATAAATACTTAATCATAGAATGAGCAAAGCCTGCCTCATAGGTAATAGGAGCAATGTTTCCGTCCTGGTCTGCCCATTCATCCTCTGCAAAAAGATGAACTTTTGAGCAGTCTACCTTGAAATAGTTAATAAGCTGAGCCAAAGGAATATATGTATCAGGCTCAGGGTTACCAAGAATCATAGTGAAGGTCTTACCCTTTTCCGATGCTTCCTTAAGACGTGTAAAGAGTGTTGAAATGAGGACAGGATGTGGGTTCATCATAACCTTTACTTCAAACTCTGGATGCCACCAAGGCTCTCTCTTCTCTAGGTCCTTTCCGCTTAAAGAACGAACGTACTCGCAAACCTTTTTGTCTTTGAAAGGTACGAAATCTGCTGGTTCGAAATTAAACTTTGTAGCAGGATCGGTTATAAAATCTCTCATTTTAAAATTTCTCCTTTGATTATAGTTTTTTCTACGTTAAACCATTGGTCTACAATGATTAAATTTGCAAGATTTCCTTTTTTTATCTGGCCTATTTCGGTAAGGCCTAAAAGCTTGGAAGGATTTAACGATGCAAACTTGAAAACGTCGCAAATTGAGCTTCCTGTATGCACCATCATATTTCTACAGGCTATGTCTAAGGTTAGCTTAGAACCGGCAATATCTCCGCCCCAGTCAAAATTAATGTCAAAGGCCTCTTCAAGACCCGGTATCGGCGGTCCGTCGGCAACAAAAGAATCGGCAATAAGGATTATCTTGTCATCGCCCTTGATTTTTCTAACAAGACGAAGCATATATG
This sequence comes from Acutalibacteraceae bacterium, assembly GCA_045587065.1. GTDB lineage: Bacteria > Bacillota > Clostridia > Oscillospirales > Acutalibacteraceae > SFWF01. Next base: position 6,859 of record JAZNBQ010000079.1, read on the forward strand.
GGTGGACGTGAACCCCCATAGAATCGCAAATAAGCTCAGCATAAACGTCACTGTTATAGTTAACCGTTTCGTCTACACAAACGCCCCTTACCTCAGGGTAGTTTTCCAAGGTGCCGGTAGCGTTTGTATGGTGGGTGCCAAGTTTCAATCCGTAAGGCATAAGGGATTCTATCTGCTCAGGAGTTGCCCTTGAATGAGCAACCGAGAAAACAATTTCAGGAATCTGGCTTTTTACATATTTTACAAAGTCCTCTATTCCTTCGCGTTCAGGTGCTACGCACCAAACCTTCGCAAAACCTTTTGCCGCTTCTACGATTTCTTTATAATCCTCAAGAACAATAGCGTCCTTCCAGACGTTTTTCTCCTTATCGCAACCAAAATCAGGGTTTAAATATGGACCTTCCATATAAACACCTAATATATTTTTGCACTCTCCTTTCGCTATAGCTTTTGTAAACTTTTCTATAGCATCAAGGTGCTCCTTTTTATTCATACTGTAAAAAAGAGCCGGCAAAACCGAAGTTACGCCGTGTTCAATAAGTGTCTTGGAACATTTTACAGGGTCCTCGTGAAAATAGGTTGTTCCGTCGGCGTGGGTATGTATGTCTATAAGTCCCGGACCTACAAAATTGCCTTTAGCATCAATAATTTCTGCGCCTTGTGGAATTTCTGTTTTTTTGCCAAAATCCACTATTCGTTCATTTTCTATTAAAAGAGTGGCATTTGGAATATAGTGGTCCGGCATTACCAATGTTGCGTTAATTATTGCCTTCATTTCCATCATCCTAAAACTTTCTTTTTATCATTATACAAGAGGAAAAGTCTATTGTCAATAGACTTTTCCTCTGTTTTAGCATAGAAACAAAAAAGCACAAGGCTTTTGCCTTGCGCTTTTTAAATTAGTCTATAAAGGTTCTGTTACCGTACTGTCCGTGCCAGTCTTCATCGAAAGCTTTGACTGTAGCGTCGGTCATAGAGTGGGAAATAATTGCCTTGAATATGTCTGCGCTTACTGTTATAGCATCGCAACCTGCAAGCGCGCATTTGTGCACCTGTTCAACGCTTTTAAAGCTTGCCGCTAAAACCTTACAGTCGATATTATAGGTTTTAAACTGCTCTACAATTTCTGCTACTACTCTTGTTCCTTCGCCTACTATGTTATCAAGTCGGTTTACGTAAGGTGCAACGTAACTTGCGCCTGCCATTGCCGCAATGAGTGCCTGTGGTGGTGTGAAAATAGCGGTCATAGTAACGTCTATTCCCAGCTTTTTAAGCATCATTGTTGCCTTTAAACCTTCTTCTCCAATAGGAATCTTAAGGAAGAAGTTTGCGCCCATTTCCTTTTTCAGAAACTCGGCTTCTTCAATAATTCCTTCTGCCGTTTTCTGAACAGTCTGTACGTGAATCATTTTATCAGGGCCGATAATATCTCTGATGTCCCTGATTCTCTGTAAAAAGTCGGTCTTTTCCTTTGAAATTAATGTGGGGTTTGTTGTTACTCCTGCAAGAGGAAAATATTCGTTACAATATTTTATTTCCTCTAAGTTTCCTCCATCCATTAAATACTTCATTAAACTCATCCCTTTTGTTGTTTTATAACATAATTATACGAGTGTAAATTTGTGTTGTCAACAACCCTCAAACACTTTTGTTGAAAAGGACTAAAAACAATTGACAAGTCTTTGAAAGAGTTATATAATTATATTCAGAATATTGGCAAAAGGAGACCCTTTTTATGTTAAAAGACTTTAAAATCAAACCTCCATTTTTTGAAGTAGGCCCCAAAGCTCTGCTTTACGGAGAAAAAATGCTTAAACTTGCTCAGGTTATAGACAAAACTGCTATGAAATATGACCTTGACGTAATTGTTACTCCACAATACACAGATATTAGTCTTTTGGCTAACAACACTGAAAGAATATTAGTTTTTGCTCAACATATGGACCCTCTACCTGTTGGCAGAGGTTTAGGCTCTGTTCTGCCTGAAGCTGTTAAAGCTGCCGGTGCTGTAGGCGTTATGCTTAACCATGCAGAAAAGAAACTTACCTTAGACGTTGTTGAAAAGACTATTGCCCGTGCAGACGAGGTTGGCCTTGCAACTATTGTTTGCGCAGATACTGTTGACGAGCTTACCGCTATTGCAAAGCTTGGTCCTAACCTTTTGGTTGCTGAGCCTACCGAGCTTATCGGCACAGGAAAAACAAGCGACTCTAACTACGTTATTGAGACTATCAAACAGGTAAGAGAAATCAATCCTGATATTATGGTGCTTCAAGGCGCCGGAATTTCCAACGGTCAGGACGTTTATAACACTATTAAATTAGGCGCACAGGCAACCGGTTCCACCAGTGGAATTCTAAAGGCTGCAGACCCAGAGGCTATGGTTGAAGAAATGCTTTATAACCTACGCAAAGCCTGGGACGAAATGCACTAATATAGGAGGCATACACTTTGAACAAGGATGCTAT
>JAZNBQ010000080.1:0-36920 GCA_045587065.1 Acutalibacteraceae bacterium
TGAAATTGTCTTCCTAAGACCGCTTGGCCTCCGACTTATAAAGAGTATTTACTGCCTCTAAGAGAGAGTTTGCCGTAAGGCACAAAGGAAGTTTTAAAAACTCGCAAAGTTCTGTTCGTTTTTGACTGCTGTTTCCTTTTCCGGAAATTCCTATATTATAAAAGTCAACCTTTGTGACCTTCTTTGAATTTTGGCTTGCATTCTCGCTTGTTATTCCTGCTTTTTCAAGGGCTTCTATGATTATTTTATCATCTGTTCCCTCTACTCCTAAAAAGCCGTCGGCGCTCCCTTTTGTTTTCCTTTTTTCTTTGCCTTTAATACTGGGCAGATAAACGTTTATAATCTCTCCATCTTTTACAAGGTCTTTAACAAAGTTTCTTATCATTTGTCCTGCCCTGTCACTGTCGGTCATTATAATTATTCCTGTTTTCTTGCCAAAAAGCTTTATAAGAGCCTTCTTTTCTTCACTTTTGAAAATTCCAAATCCATCGGTTGTTATTATAACAGAGTCTATAATGTTTTCCAGTCGAATTTTGTCGTACTTTCCCTCAACTATTACTGCTTTTGTTAGCTTAATCAAGAGTTTCACCTGTTTTCATTATATAAATAAGCTTTACTATTAATTTTTCAACAATAAGTCGTGCATCAGAGGAATAGCCTTTTATCTCTTTATCGGCATTTGTTATAGCATTGAGGGAAAGCCTTATTTTTTTATCGTCATACTTTCTCAAATGCTCTGCCGCATTAGTGAGTCTGAAAGTAACGCTTTGCAGCTTGAAATCCTCGGCAATGCTTACAGGATGAAGCCCCTGTTTTTTAGCCGATGCCACTCTATACATATCGATAAAGGGGGTAGCTATCTGGAAAACTATCATTTCAGGTGCTATTCTCATAAAAAACAGGTCGTCCAAAAGGTTCATTGCTCCTGCGGTATCTCCTGCAATTATGCGTTTAGACAAATTAAAAATTGATGCCTCCACAGATTTAACCGCTACCAAATCTACCATCTCTTTGGTAATTTCGCCCTGTTTTGCATAGAGGCAAAGCTTTGTAATTTCGTTTAAAAGGGTGCTAATATCGGTAGAGCAGGTATCAATCAAATACCCTGCTACAAAAGGTTTCATATCACACCCCTGTTTTTTTGCGTTTGCCACAAGTTGTCTTACAAGCTCGTCCTTTGTTCTGTGATTTACTATAACCCCTGTTCCGCCTATTTTTTCTGCCTCTTTCATAAGCTCTTTTATTTTAGAGGACTTTTTAGGGTCATAGGTAATAGCATCAAAGTAGAGTATAAAAACTGAAGATGGGTATTTTGTCCCAACAAGCTCAAGCAAGGTTTCAAACTCGTTTTTAGCGCATTTATCTACGTCATAATCGTTTAAAATTACACACTTTTTATCTGAAGTGAAAGAACAACTGTTAAGTTCGTCATAGAGATTTTTAAAATCACAACCGTTTTCAAACTGAACCAGGTTAAAACCGTCGTCTTCTCCTATGACAGTCTTAATTATTCTGTTCATTGCCTGTCTTTTAAGAAAACCGTCGTCTCCTGCAATTACATAAACAGGTAAAACCGCGCCGTTTTCCAGACTTTGTTTCAAGGTTTGTTCATTTTGTGCCAATTCTTTCACTCCTTTTTGCATTTTTTAAACCTACATAGGAAAGCATTATTATGACTATGGCAAAGATAATCCAAAAAATGCTCATTTCTTTTCTTACGTAAACTACTGAATATTCCATTTTGCCGAAAAATCTTACAACCGCCATAAAATATTCTGTAAAAACTTCTGCTATGAAAAACATTACAGAATTTAAAATACTGATTAAAGGGATTACCGATATTATAAGTCCTACTACCGTTAGTATAAGAGTGGTAGTTGCCGCAAACAAAATTAGAACGTTTACAAGTATAGCAACTGTTGAAATTGTGCCAAAATAGTAAACAAGTATGGGCATTGAACATATTATTGCCGAAAAAGACACAAGGCCAACGTCTAAAACATAGTTGCAGAGTTTTCCAAATTTTCCGCCTTGTTTTACTTTGCCAAGAAGTCCGGAAAGCATTGGGAACAGAACCAGTATACCAAAGGTGGCGCTGACCGATAAAAGAAAGCTTACGCTACCTATTACAAAAGGGTTGGCCGCTACCATCAAGGTTATGGCAACACAAAGGGAATTGAGTCCCTCCCCTTTTCTTCTTATAAGATTTCCTACAAACAGTATCACATACACTACTGCCGCTCTCATTGCCGAAAGCTGAAAACCGCAAGCAGTAACCACAAAAGCTATAGACAAAAGTCCTAAAATAGAAATTGTCTTTTCTTTCACTTTGCATTTTCTGAGGATTTTTGCAAGATTTAAACTGAGAATTCCAAGATGCAGACCTGAAACCGCCATTATATGACTAACGCCACAATTATTTATGTACTTTTGGTCTGTTTTATTTATGTGATACTTGTTTCCTGTTGCCAGAGCAACAAGTATAGGTGCATTTTTATCAGATGCTTTATTTAAGATAGTCTGCTCTATACCGTCTCTATAATCTGCAACTAATCTGTAAACTGAAAATTTGGGTCGTTTGATTTCCTTTACTTCTTGTAAAAAAGAATTTATATAAACACCCTGTGAATAATTGGCTCCTTTATATGTTTCTTGCGGAGTAACCTTTATGGAGGCCGTCACTTTGTCTCCTGCTTTGATATCGTATGTATTAAAAGAAAATATTGAAGCTTTTGTATTTAAAGAAGGTATTTTTAAAGTAACGGTCTGTCCGTTTTCATATATAGTGGGAGTTTCGGTTACAACTCCCTTTACGATTAAATTCTGAGGCAATGCCTCTGCCTTTTGAGAAACGTTTATATTATAAAAGGCATTTATTATTGCTAATGCTAAAAAGAATAGCGGAACTAAAATTTTGGCAAACTGTTTTTTAACTTTTAGGAAAAACAGTAAACCGAAAACTGCTATGGCAACAGAAAATATCAAAACTGCCGCCTCACCTGAATAAAGTGACAAAAAGGAAAGTATTAAAGAAAGTACCGAGACAAGTAAAAAAGGTCTTTGCATAATTTAAGTCCCGACCTGGCCTCCTGCCAAATCGGGCGCAAAAATTCTATTTGAAAAATAGTGGTATTTTGTTAAGGAAAATGATATCGGTTCTTTCTGCGGCATCGCCCTCTGCCAAAACGGCACAAGTAGCAACCTCTTTTGCCCCTGTTTTTTCTATAAGGCTACGGAGGGATTTTAAAGACTCTCCCGTACTGATAACGTCATCCACAAGTAAAACTCTTTTATCCTTTATTAAATTAGCCTCATCTTCTCCTAAATAAAGATGTTGTACGGCCTTGGTGGTTATAGACTGAACCTCTATAGAAATAGGATTGCCCATATAAACCTTTGTGCCTTTTCTCACAACGATATATGGTTTTCCTGATTGTCTTGACATCTCATATGCAAGAGGTATACTCTTAGCCTCAGGTGTAATTATATAATCAAAATCAGGTGCCTTTTCAAGAAGTGCCTTTGATGCAGCTATAGTAACCTCTGTATCTCCGAAAAGTATGAAAGCCGCAATACTTAGGTTTTCGTTAACGTCAAAAAGCTTTAAATCTCTTTTCAGTCCTGCTATGTCTACTGAATAATACTTGTCCATATCATTTGCTCCTTTTTAGCCCGGTGGCCACTGCAGATTTCTTCTGGCAAGAAGATGAAAATGTATATGGTCTACTGTTTGTCCGCCCTGTTTACCACAGTTGTTAACAACCCTGAAACCTTTTTCAAGATTTTCATTTTTTGCAATTTCTCTTATTGCCTCAAAAACCTTGGCAATAAGATGACTGTTTGTGCCGTCAATTTCCGCGGCACTTTTTATATGCTCTTTAGGAATTACTATAGCGTGAAAAGGTGCTTGTGGGTCAATGTCCAAAAAAGCATAAACGTAATCGTTTTCATAGACTTTGGTTGAAGGAATTTCTCCTGCGACTATTTTACAAAACAAACAATCTTTCATTTTCTAACCTTCTATCATTCCTGAAATAATATTAAGTGCGGCATCTACTGCCTGGCCTGCTTTTGAAATATCTTTTCCGCCTGCCATAGCGCTATCAGGCTTACCGCCGCCGTTGCCGTCTGCAATTTTTGCCACCTCACGGACAATGTTACCTGCATTGGCGCCTTTTGCTATTGCTTCCTTACCGCAAGCGGCACAGAAGGTAAGCTTTTCGCCGTTTACAGAAGCAAAGAGACAAACTGCATTTGCAATATCTCCTTTAACCTTATCACACATTGAACGAAGTTCGTTAGCAGGGGTCTTATCAAGGAGCGCGCAAATAACCTTTATACCATTTACGTCCTTTGCAGAGCTTACAAGCTCGTCTAATTTAGAACCTGCAAGTTTTTCCTCTAAAGCCTCAAGCTTTTTGTCCTTTTCTTTCATTTCGGACATAACCTGTATTGCTTTTTGAGAAATTTCTAAAGCATTGGGGCTCTTTAAAACCGTTGCGGTTTCTTCCATAATGCCCTTAAACTTTGAAAGAAGAGCAATTACATTTTTACCTGTTACCGCTTCTATTCTGCGAACACCTGCTGCAACACTGCTTTCACCTGTAATACGGAAAAGTCCGATTTTTCCGCTATTATCAACGTGGGTACCGCCGCAGAACTCGGTTGAGAAGTTTTCTGCGCTTACAACTCTTACTATATCTCCGTACTTTTCTCCGAAAAGTGCCATAGCGCCAAGCTTTTTAGCCTCCTCTATAGGCATTTCCTTGCTATCTACTTTGATACCATCAAGAATTACGTTATTTACTGTTTCTTCAACCTTTGCAATTTCTTCGCTTGTTAAAGCAGAAAAATGAGTAAAGTCAAATCTAACAAGGTTTTCATTTACAAGCTGACCTGCCTGTTCAACGTGGGAGCCGAGAACCTTTCTTAACGCCGCTTGTAAAAGGTGTGCTGCAGTATGATTACGGCGAATTGCTTTTCTTCTTTCAATGTCTATACTGCAAGTAGCCTTAGCACCTACTGAAACCGAGCCGCTTTCAACAACACCTAAATGTGTGTATATATCGTTTGTCTTGGTGGTGTTTGTTACTTTGAAGGTAAAAGCATCAGATTTAATATAACCTGTATCGCCTACCTGTCCGCCGCCCTCACCGTAAAACACGGTTTTATCAAGGACTATAATTGCCTTTGTGCCCTGGTTTGCAACTGATGAAAATTCTCCATCGGCTACGATATTTAAAACTGTAGCCTCACATTCGTTTTCAGTATAGCCTACAAACTGAGTTGCCTTGGTATCTTCAAAGGTTATGCCGTCGCTCTTCCAACTTTCATTATCTGAAGCTTTACGAGAATTTCGGGCAAGTTCCCTTTGCTTTTTCATAAGCTCATTAAAGGTTTCCTCGTTAACAGTCATTCCCTTTTCTGATAATATATCTTTAGTTAAATCAAAGGGGAAGCCATAGGTATCATAAAGCTTGAAAGCATCTTCTCCGGAAAGCTCTCCGCCCTTTTTAGTAAGTTCGTTTAGCATTGCAAGGCCTTGGTCAATAGTTTTTGCAAAAGCCTTTTCCTCATTGGAGATAACCTGCATAATAAACTCTGTTTTGTCTAAAAGCTCCGGATATGCAGATTTATTCTCGCCGATTACCACCTGACAAAGCTGAGTTAAGAAGGCTTTATTAATTCCAAGTAATCTGCCGTGTCTTGCTGCTCTTCTGATAAGGCGACGGAGAACGTAACCTCTGCCCTCGTTAGAAGGAATTACACCATCACAAATCATAAAGGTAGCGCTTCTTGCGTGGTCGGTTATAGCACGAATAGAAATATCATTATTCTTATCTTTGCCGTACTCTTTACCTGAAAGCTCACAAACTTTATCAAGTATTTTTCTAACAGTATCTACCTCAAACATATTGTCAACCGACTGCATAATACAAGCAAGTCTTTCGAGGCCCATACCGGTATCTATATTTTTATGTTCAAGCTCTGTATAGGTGCCGTCTCCCATATTATTAAACTGTGTGAAAACGTTGTTCCAGATTTCCATATATCTGTCACATTCACAGCCCGGTTTACAGTCAGGACTGCCGCATCCGTACTTTTCGCCTCTGTCAAAATAAATTTCGGAGCAAGGGCCGCAAGGACCTGTGCCGTGCTCCCAGAAGTTATCTGCTTTACCAAGACGAACAATATGAGACTCGTCTACACCGATTTTATCTTTCCATATGTTATAAGCTTCGTCATCCTTTTCATAAACGGATGGCCAAAGCAAATCTTTTGGAATCTCTAAAGTTTCGGTTAAAAACTCCCAAGCCCAAGGAATTGCCTGGTCTTTAAAATAATCTCCGAAAGAGAAGTTGCCAAGCATTTCAAAGTATGTGCCGTGACGAGCAGTATGTCCTACTCTTTCAAGGTCGGGTGTTCTGATACACTTCTGACAAGTGGTTACTCTGTTTCTTGGTGGAGTAATCTCCCCTGTGAAATACTTTTTCATAGGAGCCATTCCGGAATTTATTAAAAGAAGTGATTTATCGTTATTGGGTACAAGAGAAAAGCTGTTAAGACGTAAATGCCCTTTGCTTTCAAAAAAAGAAAGATATTTTTCTCTTAAATCGTTAAGTGATGTCCATTGCATAGTTTCTAATCTACCTTTATTATTTAATAATATATAATTATATATCTTACAATATTATTTGTCAACTTTTGACTGTATGCTGTTGTAGGCAATTTCTGCCGATTTTAGCGTTTTGTCACAGTAAATTTCCCACATTTTGCATCTGTTTACCATAGCGTCTGCAAGTGCTAAGGTTTTTTCTAAACCTTTGGCACTCTTCGGCAGATAAATCTGATTCAAAAGCGGTTCAATTCCGCTATCTGTTTCTATGGGGACTGTTCTAAGTTCAAGGCTTCGCTTTATAAAGCATATATGAGAAAGCTTTACTCTTCTATTTTCCGAAAAGCCTTCCTTTCCGCACCAAGGGGTTCCGTAAGCAAAGACCTCGCCGTCAATAATACGGATTATGGGCTTGTCTCCATTTATAATGGAAAGTTTGTCTCCTAAAAGTTGTTTCCATAATAGTGTGTGGGTGGTTTTCCCTGTGCCGCTTTTAGCCAAAAACGCTATACCGGTGTCTTCTGTGCTTATTAATGCCGAATGCATTAATAACGCATTTTTTGTATAAATATTCTCACAAAGTTTACGCTGATAGGCGGCAACTATCATATTAAGCCTTGATATCTTTTCTTTTGCCATTTCCCCTTCCCTTTTTATATCTTCCTCTGTCACAGAAAGGGTGAAATCCGCTTCTTCAAAGTCATCGGCATATTTAGAAAAGAAGTCTACTGCTATACTGTCCAGGTTTTTAAGTTCTACATTAAAATCTGCTATTTTGCATTTCATACAAACACTTCTTTAAAATAATTTTCTCTTTAAAACTAAAGGCCTCCAAAGAGGCCTTTTTTATACATTAAGTATATATTACCCTTTTTTTCCTGTCAAGAAAATATTGAACTTCTCCATTTGTAGTGTTATTATAGATACATAAATTCTGAAAGGAATCTTTTAACAAATGAGAAATTTCATTAAAACCCCCTTGTTTTTAGCACTGGTAAGCGGTGGTGTCGTCGTTGTTACTGTTGTTATTTTAATAGTGAGTATAGCTACCCAAAAAGAACCGACTTCCCCTGCTGCTAACCAGCCTGTAAATTCTATAGAGGACGTTAGTTCCCTACAAGACCTAAGTTCTATAGAGGATGTTAACTCCCAACAAGACCTAAGTTCTATAGAAAAAATTAGCTCTACCGAAACAAACTCACAGCCCCAAACCCTTTTGGTAGACCTTGACGTTGCCGCAGGCTCTGATTATTTAGATATTGGTATATGTAATAAAAAGAGCGGCAAAAGACTTGAGGGCGTCAGTTTTTCCGTTACAGTAAAAAAAGATAGTAACAAAGCTAAAAACTACCAAAGCACGGGCAAAAGCAAAATCCTCCTGTCTTCTCTTGCTCCGGGAGATTACACCATTACTCTTTTGGACTCAGACACCTTTAACATTTCAAAAAAGACTGTGAAAACCAAAATTGAAAAAATTGAATATAAAGAAAATATTATTGAACAAACAACGGTTATAGATAAAAACAAAACCGACGAAGAGGACCCTATAATAAAGCCCAGCGTAAAGGAAGAGGAAAAGGAAGAAGTAAAGCCCTCCCAAAACTCTTCAAGTGAGGAAAGCTCTTCTCAAGAAACAAGCAGCCAAACTGACGGGTCAAAATCTCCTTTTGCCCCTCCTATAACCACAGATAATGGCGATTATATTTATAATATTGTTTCTAAAAGTCTTATTACTCAAGAGAAATTTAACGAGCTTATAAAAAACGTTGCCGAAACAAAAATATTTTTCGACAACAACGACGGACAAGCCGAAAAGTCTCTTCTAATATCTGATCTTAATAACACCCTACTTTCTTCCGGACATGAGGTTTTGGCAGAAATCTCCTCTTCTGAGAATCAAAAATCTAACGATTTTATAAAAGAAAACCATTATCTTACAGTTTACGGCTACGTTATAAACACTGAAATTCACACCAAAGGACTACTTTGCGAAACAGCCACAGATATTGCAGTTTGTTCTAAGGGAGAATTTTTTGTATTAAAGGTTAAGGCCATAGTCGATCCCCAAGATTTTACAGAAGGCTTTTTCACTAAAGGGACCAAGACCTATTACTTAAAATCCGATGCTACCGTCGTTACAAACTGGTATAATATAAATCTTAGAAGACACTTTTTCTCAGATAAAGGCGTTTTATCTTCTGTGCATGGTATAGACGTTTCTTCATATCAAAATATGGCAGACAAAAAAGGCAAGATTTACTGGGACAAGGTTTATAATGACAATATTGAGTTCGCTATAATAAGAGCCGGATTCAAAGGCTATGAAACAGGGGTTAACAAAATAGACTCCTACTGTGAAGAAAATATCAAAGGAGCTAAGGCTGCCGGTCTTAAGGTAGGTTTATACTTCTTCTCTCAGGCAATAACTGTTGCCGAGGCGGCCGAGGAAGCAAGTATTTTAATAGACTTAGCCAAAAAATATGACATAAAGATGCCTCTTGCCATTGATACCGAGTTAATTGGCAGTTCTACCGCCAGAGCAGACAAGCTTTCTGTTTCTCAGCGCACTGCTATTGTTAAGGCTTTTTGCGAAACTGTAAAAGAAGCAGGCTTTGAACCTATGGTATACACAGGCAGAAATTTCTATATAAATAATCTAAACGGCAAAGAACTTACAGATTATAAATTATGGATAGCTCGATATCCTGCAGACGCCAACCTGTATGAAACACCCAACATTTCTGCAAAATATCATATTTGGCAATATGCAAGTGACGGAAAAGTGAGTGGCATTTCCGGAAATGTAGATATGAATAGCATGATTGTTGGTTAATTTGCATTAAAAAATGCATAGTTTACCGCATAAATATGTTTTTTATGCGAAAAAATGAATTTTTTTGCATTTTATGCTTGACAAACTGCATATTATGCATTATCATAGAAAAAAACAAATTCCAAAAGGAGCAAACGAAAATGAAAAAAATTATATCACTTATTTTAGCACTCGCAATGATATTCACCCTTGCTGTGTCTATGACTGCTTGCGGTCAAAAAGAAAAAACTCTCGTAATGGGAACCGAAGCTGCTTTCCCTCCATATGAGTTTGTTGATGACAACGGCAAAATTACAGGTATTGACCCTGAAATTGCTCAGGCAGTTGCTGATAAACTTGGCATGAAGCTTGAAATCAAGAGCATGGACTTTGATTCACTTCTTCCTGCTGTACAGGGCAAATCCATTGACTTCGCACTTGCTGGTATGACCGTTACAGAAGAGCGTAAGCTTTCTGTTGACTTCTCTGATACCTATGCTAAGGGCGTTCAGGTTGTTATCATTAAAGAAACTTCTGACATCGCTTCCATTGATGACCTTACCGGTAAGACAATCGGTGTTCAAAAAGGTACAACAGGCGACGCTTATTGCACCGACGACTTTGGTCAGGACAACGTTAAGCAGTATGACAACGGCGCTTTAGCAGTAGCTGCTCTTAATAGCGACCAGGTTGATTGCGTTGTTATCGACAACGAGCCTGCTAAAAGCTTCGTAGCTGCTAACAAAGGTCTTAAGATTCTTGAAACCGAGTATGCAAACGAGGATTATGCAGCTGCTTTCGCTAAGGATAACACCGAGCTTAAAGACAGCTTCAACAAAGCTTTACAGGAGCTCAAGGCCGACGGAACTCTTGATAAAATCATTGCTAAGTACATCCCAGCAGAATAATAAATAATTAACAAAAAAAGATGAAGCAGGGCAGCACGAAGCTTCCCTGCTTATCTTACGTTTTAAAGGTAGGTTGAAATTTTGAATATTTTAAACTTTGCAGACTGGATTAGCTCTGCGCCTAACTGGATACAGTCCCTTCCAGAAGGTTTGCAAACCTTTATGTTCCAACTGTATCAGACATTTATTTATCAGAATCGTTGGCAATTCTTTACCGACGGCCTTAAAATTACATTTATTGTAACTATAGGCGCTCTTATTATGGGTATAATTATTGGTCTTATTATCGCAATTATCCGCACTACCCACGACAATCTTAATAACAAGGTTCCTTTTGCTTTAAAGTGTTTAAACGCTTTTTGCAATCTGTACTTAACCATTATAAGAGGAACTCCGATGATGGTACAACTTCTTATTATGGGATTTGTTGTTATGGTGCCAAAGACCGAAACCGGTTGTATTATCTGCGGTATTGTTACCTTGGGTATCAACTCAGGTGCTTACGTTGCAGAAATCGCACGTTCAGGCCTTATGTCTATTAGCAAAGGACAAACCGAGGCAGGCCGTTCTTTAGGACTGAGTTACGCTCAGACTATGTGGTATATTATCATTCCTCAGGCAATTAAGAACATTCTTCCTGCCTTAGGTAATGAAATGATTACCCTTCTTAAAGACACATCTCTTGTTTCGGTAATTGCTCTTCGTGACGTAACAAGACAAGCACAAAACATTGTAAGCAGAACCTATGAACCTTACGTTCCTTACATATCCCTTGCTCTTATTTACCTTGTGATAGTAATCGTACTTACCAAGCTTTTAGGAATTCTGGAAAGGAGGCTGCGTAAGAGTGACCACTAATGACGTAATTATTAAGGTTGAAAATTTACATAAATCCTTTGGCGACAATCAGGTTTTAAAGGGCGTTAATGCCGAAATTAACAAGGGAGACGTAATGGTTGTTATCGGAGCTTCCGGCTCAGGTAAATCTACATTTTTACGTTGTCTTAACCTCTTGGAAGAGCCTACAGGCGGCAGCATTGTTTTTAACGGCACTGACATTACCGAAAAAAGTGTTGATATAAACATTCACCGTCAGAAAATGGGCATGGTTTTCCAACAGTTTAATCTCTTCCCACACATGACTGTTCTTAAAAATATGACTTTGGCTCCTATGAAGCTTATGGGAAAAACCAAGGAAGAAGCCGAAAGCGAGGCTATGGAGCTTTTGGAGCGTGTTGGTCTTGCTGACCGCGCCGACTCCTACCCTTCTCAGCTTTCAGGCGGACAAAAGCAGAGAATTGCTATTGTAAGAGCTCTTTGCATGAATCCTGAGGTTATGCTTTTCGACGAGCCTACCTCTGCTCTCGACCCTGAAATGGTTGGAGAAGTTTTAGAGGTTATGAAGCAGTTGGCTAAGGAAGGTATGACAATGGTTGTTGTTACTCACGAAATGGGATTTGCCCGTGAGGTTGCAACCAAGGTTGTATTTGTTGACGAGGGTGTTATTGTAGAAGAAGCTCCTCCTGAGGAGTTCTTTGCAAATCCCAAAAGCCCCAGACTTAAGGATTTCCTTTCAAAAGTATTATAAAGTAAAAGACCTACTGAAATTCAGTAGGTCTTTTTTTATTTGTAAATAATTATTGTAGTGGGAGTCATTGTATATTTACTTATTCTGAAATTTGATTTTTCCTTGCTTAAAATCTCGTTGATTGTAACTAATCTATAGTCTTTTTCCTTATCGAACTGCGCTTTAAAGGCATCATTTGAGAATTTAAACTCTATTATATCAAAAGGCTTCATTAAATACTTTGCAATTTTTTCCTCATCATTTGGACCGTAAATATAATCCTTCTTTACGAAATAATTATTATCGTTCTTATTACAGTTTGGAAGTTCAAAGTTATAAGGAGCAGGAGTTTCACAAACAATTTCATCATAAGTTAGCTCTGTATGGGTTACGTATCTGCCGTGGTCTTTATAGATTTCAGAATCTGTAAGATTAAAATAGGTATGGCTTACCTTGCCGTTTTCAAGGTCATTCCAGGTAGCGTCCAAATGATACCAAGCGTTTTCTATATAAACCAAGTTCCACATATGGCCTATATTATCTGCTTTACCTGTTACAAGGGTGGATTTAATACCATACTGAGCCAGTAAAAGCTGCATTGCTCTTGAATAGCCTTCACAAACGGCTCTTCCCTTTACAAGAGCGCCGTAAGCGGTATATTTGAGAGGGTCGTTATCGTTTCTTGCATATGTAACCATCTTACACAAAATATCGTGAAGTTGAAGTTCTATTTCAAAGAGGGATGTTGCAGTCACCTGAGAGGTTATTTCTTTCACTTTGGACTCAAGCTCTTTTTCCATCTTTGCCTTTTGACTTTTGTCTATAAGGTAGCTTAAGTCATCCTCTCCTTCAAACATAACTCTGATGGTGTCTCCGTTTTGAGAATTACCGGTATAATATGCAGGAGGAAGCCAAAAATACTGGGGCATATCGTTTTGAAGAGCGCTTACCACAACGTTTATATCTCTTCGATATTCTTCAAAAACAGGGGTTTCAAGATTAATCCAACCCGTCTTCATTTCCTTAATAGCTTTTTCAAGAGCATTGTAGATGCCTTTTTGCCTTTCGTTTAACTGCTGATAGCAAAATTTAAAGGTCTCGCCACTATTGTTGCTTATGGGATTTTTATTGGTTGTATTATTTTCTGAAGATGTGGCGGTAGTGCTGCTACTGTTGTTTTTTGAAGACGTATTGCTATCTTTTGAAGGAACCCGGGTACTACTGTTTTTAGAGGAGGAAGATTCATTTTCGGGGCGTTTGTTTTGAGAGGTACTTTGGGCACTGCTTTGGCTGCTTGTATTATTTATGGCGGGAATTGAGGAAACTTCCTCTTCCTGTGGTTTGCAACCACAAAAAGCGAAAATTAATACCAATATTAAAACGAGTATTTTTGTCTTTGTCATTTGCCCCTGCACCTCCCTTAATTTATAGTATAATTCTCAAAAAGCTTAGGCAAAAAATCTATCCATCCATAACAGGTAGGATAATTTAAATTTGTCTTTGTGTTATTCATTATAAACTTAAAATCATTAGATGACAACCCTAACTTTGATATTTTATAGAAAAAAGCCTCTGTTATTTTTTGGAGATTATCTATTTGGTTGTTTTCTTCCAATTCCTGCCTTAATGCAACCGAGGAAAACCTATATTTCCCATTCTCTGTTTCAAGGACGACGCCCCCTAATCTGTCACATAAAGCAGCTATAAATTCAAGGTCTGCTTCAATTCGGTAATTTACCTCGTAACCTGAATTTTGAATTTCCTTTTCGCAATCTTTATCATATATAAAGGCGTTTACCCTCTCGTCCTCAAAATTAAGGTATATAAGCAATCCTTTATCCTCCATGGCCGATAAAAAAACTACCGTATTTTCAGGAGTCTGTCCATAAGGAATATTAGGAGTGTTTTCGGCGACAGGGGTATTATAAGAGGCAAAAGAGGCCGGTAGCATGATAACTCCTAAAAGGGTAAAAATTCCAAGCGATATGGTTATTGGAAGCAAAAAAGACAGTATTTGTGATTTATTATTTTTCATTAATTCACCTCAAAAAACATCTCTTTTTATTATTGTTTGATTTGTAAAGTTATATACAAAACCTTGACAACCAAATTAAACAATGCTAAAATAGTTTCAAATGAAACTGTTTCAAGTGAAACTATTTTAAGGAGATGCTTTTTATATGTTTTCTATAAACAGGAGACTAAATGCTATAAGCCGTTGCTACAGTTTATATCGCGCTGAAAACTCCTCTCAAAATTTACAGGGAATATATCACAGTTATATATTTGCTATTTGTTATAATCCGGGCTCATCTCAGGATTTTTTGGCTAAATATTTATGCAAAAACAAAAGTAGCGTTACGCGACATTTAACCTTTCTGGAAAAAGAAGGTCTTATAGAACGAAAATCCTCTTTGCAAGACAAGCGTGAGCTTTTAGTTTATCCTACAGAGAAAATGATAGAACTTTTTCCTGAAACAAAAGAAATATCTAAAAAATGGACCTATCTTTTAACTAAAGATATAAGCGAAAATGACCTTGAAATCTTTAAAAAGGTTTTAGACCAAATGTATATTTCTGCAAAAGAAGTTATCTTCAACAAGGAGCAGGAAAAATGAAAACTCTTCTTAAATATTTAAAACCTTTTTATAACAAAATGGCCTTGGGGTTCATTATAAAAACTTTTGGCACGATACTTGAGTTGCTAATCCCCTACATATTAACGCATATTTTAGAAAACGTTATAGATAAATCTGTAAAAGATATTTTCTTCTGGGGCGGACTAATGATTTTATGTTCTTCTGTCGCCTGTGTTTCTCACATTACCGCCAACAGAATGGCTGCAAAGGTTTCTAAAAACTTTGCGGAAGCTATGAGAAAAGACCTTTTCTTTAAAACTCTGAAACTCTCTGCCGCTCAAACCGACAGATTCACTATTCCCTCTTTAGAGTCAAGAATTACCACAGACACCTATAACGTTCACGCATTTATCAATATGATGCAGAGAATGGGGGTAAGGGCTCCTATTTTACTAATGGGCGGTATCATAATAACCGTATTTATGGATGCCAAACTCTCCCTGGTTATGATTGCTCTTGTGCCTGTGTTATTTGCCTCTGTAATGTTTGTAAGAACCAAGGGTGTTCCCCTTTATACAAAAGTGCAAAAATCTATAGACAAAATGATAAGAGTGGTACGCGAAGACACTCAGGGAATCAGAGTAATAAAAGCTCTCTCCAAAACTCAGCACGAGCACGAACGTTACGCCTCGGTCAATAAGCTCATTATAAAAAATGAATGCCGTGCAAGAATTATTATGGGAACTATTCATCCTATAATGAACGTTTGTATGAATTTAGCCAGTGTTGCCGCTATAGCATTAGGAGCAATTTTCGTATCAAAGGGGATTTCTAAGCCTGAAACACTTATTGCTTTTATGCAGTATTTCATTCAGATTTCTATGGCTTTAATGGTAGTAACCAGACTGGTTGTAATGTATACAAAAAGCTCTGCCTCTGCCAAACGAATTGAGGAAATTTTGTTGGCAAAAGAAGATATCTCCTGCCTTGACAAAAAAGATTTTCCTGATATAGACACTTCTGCTCATATTATCTTTGACAAGGTTTGCTTTTCATATAACAAAAAGCTCAACAATCTTGACGATATTAGTTTTGAACTTAAAAAAGGAAGCAAACTTGGAATTATCGGTGCTACAGGCTCGGGAAAATCCACCCTTATTAAGCTTCTTTTAAGATTTTATGATGCCGATAAAGGCGAAATCTACATAAATGGCCAAAACATTAAAACCATACCAGAAAAAGTTTTTTACGCCAACTTCGGTACGGCCATGCAAAACGACTTTTTATATGCCGAAACTATTATGGAAAATATAAAATTTGGTCGAGACATTTCAGACGAAGATGTATTTACGGCGGCAAAAATCGCTCAGGCTCACGATTTTATAAACGAGCTTACAGACGGCTATATGCACCTTCTTTCTCCCAGAGGTACAAATATCTCAGGGGGACAAAAGCAAAGAATCCTAATATCAAGAGCCTTAGCGGCAAAACCTGATATTATTATTTTCGATGACAGCTCTTCTGCTCTGGACTATAAAACCGATGCCGCTTTACGAAAGGCTATTTCTGAAAATCTTTCAGACACAACTATTATAACGGTAGCTCAAAGAGTAAGTTCTATAAAAAACTGCGACCTTATTTTAGTTCTGGATGAAGGAAAGATTATCGGCAAAGGCAGTCACGAAGAGCTGATAAACACCTGTAGTACATACAAGGAAATAAGCGATTCTCAGATGGGAGGTGCTTTTGTTGAATAACCAAAATTGCGAAAAAAGAGACTTTAAAAAGACCAGGGGCATCTTTATAAGACTATGCGGTTACGTGCTTACTTACTGGTATTTGTTTTTTCCTGCAGTTATTTTTACACTCTTTTCAAATCAGTTGGCCCTTTTAGGTCCTAAATATTCAGGAATTGCCATAGACGCACTGTCTCTTATTAATGTTGACTTTGACGTCGTTTGGGAAAACGTTATCAAAATGATTGTTTGCTACGTTATCTCCGCCATTACCTCTTATTTGCTTTCGGCTATTATGATATTCATGAGTCAGAAAATTTCCTATACCCTCCGAAAGCAACTTTTTGAAAAGCTCACTTCCCTTCCTGTAGGTTATTTCGACACCCATCCCACAGGAGATATTATCAGTCATATATCTTACGACGTTGATACTGTAAACAATTCTCTTTCCCACGACCTAGTTCAGATTATGACCAGTGCTTATACGGTTATCGGCTCCCTTGTATTTATGTGGAATATTTCAAAACCTTTGATTGCGGTTTTCCTGATAACCATACCTATTTCCATACTTTTTACTCGTTTTCGCACCTTAAAGGTAAAACCTCTGTTTCGTTTGCGCTCTAAAAAACTGGGTGAACTTAACGGCTATGCCGAAGAAATGCTGTCAGGTTGCCGCTCCATTCAGGCTTATTCCAGACAGGAAGAAATATCAGGCCGTTTCAACCAAAAAAACACCAGTTCTATGGACGCCTACTATGAAGCCGATTATCACGGTTGTGTAATGGGCCCCACCATGAACTTTATTAACAATCTTTCTATTTCTCTTGTTATGATTTTAGGCGGCATATTATATATGCTATCCCAAAACGGCGTGGCCAAGGCAGGGTCTGTTTTGTTTATTACTTTGGGCGGCGTTGCACAATTTGTTCAGTACTCAAGAAAATTTGCGGGCCCCATAAACGAATTTGCCAACATTTTAACCGAACTTCAGTCTGCTTTTTCTGCGGCCGAGAGAATCTTCGATATTTTAGACGAAAGTCCTGAAACCCCCGATATAGAAAATGCTAAGGTTTTACAAAATCCAAAGGGTAAAGTAGAGTTTAAAGACGTTGTCTTTGGTTATACCCAAGATAAAATAATTTTAAAGGGCATTGATTTTTCTGCACTAGAGGGCAAAACTGTTGCTATCGTAGGTCCTACAGGTGCCGGTAAGACTACCATTATAAATCTGCTTATGAGATTCTATGATACTAACAAGGGTATCATAGAGGTTGATGACACCGATAGCACTCTTTATACTCGCGCCTCTCTCCGCAAGGCGTATACCATGGTGCTTCAGGACACCTGGATTTTTGCAGGTACTGTTTTTGATAATATTGCCTACGGCAAGGATAATGCAACTATGGACGAGGTTGTTGCCGCGGCAAAAGCTGCTAAAATTCACACCTATATTGAAAGTTTACCGGATGGCTACAACACCCTTCTTACTGATGACGGCGTGAATATTTCAAAAGGTCAGCGTCAGCTTATTACTATTGCACGTGCCATAATTTCAAAATCTAATATGCTTATTTTAGATGAAGCCACCTCTAACGTTGACTCCAGAACAGAAATTAAGATTCAGGAAGCAATGAATGAACTAATGAAGGGTAAAACCTGCTTTGTTATTGCTCACAGACTTTCCACCATTCAGAATGCCGACGTGATTTTAGTGCTGCAGAACGGTGTCATAACCGAACAAGGCAACCACAAAGAATTGCTCCAACTTAAAGGCTTTTACAGTACTCTTTACAACTCTCAATTTGTGGAATAAATTTAGCAAACTGCGGTCTTTTTAGTTTTTCTTTACAAAATTTAATATTTGTGTTAGAATTAAATTAATCTTTTAAGAAAGAAAGTGAGAAATATGGAAAAGTTAAAAAGAAAATACGGCCTAGCTACTGCTATATGTATGGTAGTAGGAACAGTTATCGGTTCCGGTGTCTTCTTTAAGGCTCAAAACGTTTTAGCCGCAACCGGCGGAAACATGCCTTTAGGTATTGCCGCTTGGATTATTACCGGTCTTATTATGATAGTCTGTTCTTTACAGTTCGCTTCTATGGCAACAAAATACGAAAAAGTTAGCGGCGTTGTTGACTATGCTGAAGCAACATGTGGCAAATCTTACGCTTATTATCTTGCTTGGTTTATGGTTAATATTTATTATCCTTGTATGACCTCTGTTCTTGCTTGGGTTTCTGCAAGATATTTTGGTGTTTTACTTGGTTGGGATATGACAAGTGCAAACGTTTTAACCTTAGCCGGTTTCTTCCTTGTTTTATCTTACACAGTAAACGCTCTTTCACCTAAAATTGCAGGTAAGTTCCAGGTTAGTTCAACCGTTATCAAAATGATTCCTCTTTTCTTAATGGCAATTGTGGGAACCATCGTTGGATTTGTAAACGGCACTCTTACAAACAACTTCTCAACCGTTGTTACCCAGGTTGTAGGTGGTAACAGCAGCGGCCTTTTCGCAGCTATAATTGCTACTGTTTTCGCATATGAAGGTTGGATTGTTGCTACATCTATTAACGCAGAGCTTAAAAATCCTAAGAGAAATCTACCTTTAGCCTTAATAATTGGTGCTATTATTGTTGTTGCTACATACGTTTTCTATTTCATAGGTGTTGCAGGTGGTGCTACCAATGAAGTGCTTATTAACGAAGGTGCTACCACCGCATTTACAAATATTTTCGGTAGTGTTGGCGGTGGTATACTTAACGTTTGCATCGTTATTTCTTGTCTTGGAACATTGAACGGACTTATGGTTGGTTCCACAAGAGGTATGTATGCTATTTCTGCTCGCGGTATGGGACCTAAGCCTGAGATGTTCGGTCAGGTTGACAAAACTACAAATATGACAAATAACTCAGCTATTTGGGGACTTTTCGTTTGCGCTGCATGGCTCTTATACTTCTATGGTGCAAACCTCACTGAAGGTTGGTTCGGACTCTTTAATTTCGACTCTTCAGAGCTTCCCATTGTTACCATCTACGCCTTCTACATTCCAATGTTCATCATTTGGATGAAGAAAGAAAAAGAGCTTGGCTTCGTTAAGCGTTTCCTCTTACCATCTGTTGCAATATTTGCTTGTTCCTTTATGATTTTTGCCGCTGTTTATGCTCACGGCATTACTCCATATCTAAAGGCTCAGCAAGCAGGAAGCTTCTCTTTCCCTGTTCTATTCTATCTTATCGTTTTCGCAGTAATTACAATTGTAGGTGCTTTCCTTAAAAATCCAAAAGCCAAAGCAGTAGAAGCAACTGAGGAAACAGAAGAATAAAAAACTAACACATAAGTTTCTCATTAACCTAAAGAAAAGAAGTCGCAACCCATATGGGTTACGACTTCTTTTTTTGCCTATAAAAATATTGTTTTTACAAAAGCTCGTTTCTGACCAGACGAACCATAATAGAGGTGTTGAGGGTTGCAGCATCTTCCGGATAGATTTCTTTAATATATCCTCGCCAATATTTATCATTGAACTGTTCTATAATTTCCTGGTCGCTACAACCTGCTTTTATACTATCTTTTATATTTTGAATTGTGCTTTCAACGGCAGTCTTCATATTCCCTAGATAGAACTTGGTTTGAGTTTCGTCAAGTAGGCCCCAGTGAGGCGCGAGAACCGATGAAATTTTAAGCTTTTCAATTTTTTCAATAGATGCAATTGTATCTGAAAAGCTTACCAGACATATTGGCATAATGGTATTATCGCCGTCATACACACCCAGAGTCTCGCAAGCCAGAAGCAATTCTTCTTCCCTGCAATAAAATCCAATACAACAACGAGTATGCCCCGGAAGATTAATAACTTCAAACTCCATATCACCTGCAGAAATAACGTCACCGTCGGAAGCTGTAATATCAACCTTCAATTCGTTGCCAAGGAACTCATAGTCGGTTATTCCGCACTTTTCGGCAAATTTGGCGTCTAACTCCTTCATAGTTCTTTTCGCGCCGTCGCGCTTGAAAATATCTGCCGCATAACTTCCTGCCACCACTTTTGCGGTTGGGTAGCGACGAAGAACGTATGCACTTCCAAGAGCATGGTCATAATGAGAATGTGTGAGAAAAATATAATCAAGGTTTCTTTTTCCTAAATAAGCTTTTACATTTTCTGCAATTGCATATCCGGTAAAACCGAAACCCGTATCATATAAAATACTGGTTTTTCCATCGTCAATCAAGAAGGCGGCATCGCCTTTTTGACACCTTACATCTATAATTTTGATGTTCATTTTTAGCCCCAACTTTATTTTGAATTTTAATTATTATACTATAAAAGCAATAAAACAGGCAAGGAAAATAGATTTGTCTTTTCTATTTTTCCTTGCCTTTAAGTTTGCTGTCTTGTGCTTTCCCTTTAAATATTATTTGGAAAGCATAACCTTATCACTTGTAAATTTGCTGCCACTGGACTCTTCAAACATCTGAAGAAGTTGTTCGATAGTAAGTTTTTTCTTTTCCTCGCCCTTAACATCAACAACTATTTGTCCTTCATGCATCATAATCAGTCTATTACCTACACGAATTGCATCAGCCATATTATGAGTAATCATAACGGTAATAAGATTATCTTTCGCAACGATTTCCTCGGTAATATCTAAAACTTTTTTGGCTGTTTTAGGGTCAAGTGCTGCAGTATGCTCATCAAGAAGCAACAACTTTGGCTTTTTAAGGGTTGCCATAAGAAGAGTCAACGCCTGACGCTGTCCGCCTGATAGCAGTCCTACCTTTGCAGTAAGTCTGTTCTCAAGACCTAAATCAAGAATTTTAAGAAGCTCTTTGTACTCTTTTCTTTCCTTTGCGGTAATACCTATTTTAAGGCTTCTTCTCTTGCCTCTGCGCGCGGCAAGGGCAAGATTTTCTTCAATTTGCATATCTGCCGCAGTGCCTGTCATAGGGTCTTGGAAAACGCGACCCAAGTACTTAGCTCTCTTATATTCAGGAAGCCTTGTAACGTCAATTCCATCAACAACAATGCTTCCGCAATCTACGGGATAAACGCCGGCAATCATATTAAGCATAGTGGATTTTCCTGCACCGTTACCACCTATAACTGTTACAAAATCCCCCTCATCAAGATGAAGATTTATGCCGTTTAGAGCCTTTTTCTCGTTTATAGTTCCAGGGTTAAAGGTTTTTTCTACGTTTATAATATCAAGCATTTACCTTTCCCCCTTTTGTCTTTTTTATATGATTCTGTAGATACTGTCTTTTCCAATATGGAATAGCAAGGAAAATTGCAACTATGGTTGCTGAAAGTAGTTTTAATAGATTTGCATCCAGACCCATTGTGATAACCGCCTGAACAACAATGTAATAAATAATAGAACCAAACGCTACAGATAAAAGCCTGAGAGCAAAGTTCTTGAAAATTTTACCGAACAACGCTTCACCTATAATAACGGCAGCAAGACCTATAACGATGGCTCCCTGTCCCATTTTTACGTCGGCAAAGCCTTGATACTGAGCAAGAAACGCGCCGGAAAATGCAACTAAACCGTTAGAAAGCATAATGCCTAACACCTTATTAAAATTAGTGTTAATACCTTGTGCTCGGCTCATATTTAAGTTTGCGCCTGTTGCACGGATTGCACATCCCATTTCTGTTCCGAAAAACCAATAAAGTATTCCTATCATTGCTGCCAAAACGATGCCTACGGTTATAAGTGGGTTATGAATTGCAAAATCCTTTACCCAGCGAAGAGAAACCAAAAGGTTGGTCTGATTAACGTTAACCGATTGATTAGCTTTGCCCATGATTTTAAGGTTAATAGAATAAAGCGCAAGTTGTGTTAAAATACCTGCCAAAATAGGAGGAATTCCCATAAGTGTATGAAGAAGTCCTGTAATAGCACCTGCTATAAGTCCTGCAACAAAAGCCAAAATCATAGCAAGCCACAAATTACAGCCATTTAAGATAAGTACCACTGCAACGGCGCCGCCTGTTGCAAAAGAGCCGTCTACAGTAAGGTCTGGAATATCGAGAATACGATAGGTAAGATAAACGCCGATTGCCATTATACCCCAAATAAGACCTTGTGATATAGAACCCGGCAAGGCACTAAAAAGTTGACTGAAAAGTTCCATTTAATTTCTCCTGTATACTAAAAATAGATAAGCAGCCGGAGAGAAAATTTTTCTCCGGCTGAACACTTAAAACTTATTTTGTTTCAATAGCGGTATATCCCTCTAATGGAGTAATACCTAAAGCTGTACAATTTTGTTCGTTATACTTAGGAGTCTGTTTTTCTGCATACTCGATAGGCATTGTAGAAATATCAACGCCATCCTTTAGAATTTTAACTGCCATTTTACCGGTGGTGTAACCAAGGTCATAATAGCTGATTGAAAGTGTAGCAATACCGCAACCTGAGCAGATACCTTCTTCACCTGCGATTACAGGAATCTTTTTAGGTTCACAAATGTTATCAATAATACCTGTGTTTTCTGCAACAGTATTATCGGTAGGAACGTAAATTGCATCATTGTTGTCAGCTGCATTTGTGCAAATCTGAGCAAGGTCATTAGAATCGGTAAATGGATAAAGTGTTACCTTGAGTCCTTTGTTTTCAAGATCTTTCTTGATAACGTCTACCTGATACTGACTGTTTGCTTCCTTTGAGCAATAAAGAAGAGCAATGTTTTTAGCGTTTGGACACCACTCAGTAATCATAGCTGCCTGTTTATCAAGAGGAGCAAGGTCGGATGTACCTGAAATGTTTCCACCTACTGTACCGCTGAAATCTTTAATTTCAAGAGCAACGCCATACTCGGTTACAGATGTGCCCAGAATAGGAATGTCTGCTGTTGCTGCAGCTGCTGCCTGAAGAGCAGGAGTTGCGTTAGCCATAATAAGGTCTACCTTGTTTGATACAAACTGATTTGCGATGGTAGAACAAGTGTTAGGGTCGTTCTGACCATTTTGGAAATCAAACTCAACTGCATCTTCGCCGAGTTCATCAATAATTGCCTGTTTAAAGCCATCAGTTGCAGCGTCAAGAGCAACATGCTCTACTAACTGTACTATACCGATTTTATACTTTCCATCGGCACTCTTTTCTCCTGAACATGCTGTCATTGACAACATGCAACCTACGCAAAGCGCAAGAGCTAATACAATAGCTACTATTTTTTTCATTATTAAAACTCCTTTTATTTAGACTATAGCTTAGTCTTGATTTTTTGTTTTGTTTATTATATAATACAAAATATCATTAGTCAAATTAATGGTTTTAATCTTTACTATCTAAATTTTCGATACGGTGATGTAGGATGGAATTAAAAAATTTAATAACCTTTACCCAGGTTGCAGAACTTGGAAGTTTTACAAAAGCAGCAGAACAGCTTGGGTACTCCCAATCAACAATCTCTTTTCAGATAAAGCAATTGGAAGAGGAACTGGGATGTCTTTTATTTGAAAGAATAAATCACACCATTACCCTTACAGAACGCGGACACGAACTGGTTTCTTATGCTAATCAGATTCGCTCTCTTACAGATGAGTTTAAAGAAAACCTAATAAAAGAAGGTTCCCTTACCGGACACATTCACATTGTTACTCCGGACTCTGTCTGCGATGATATGATTAATTCCAGCTTTGTTAATTTTCATAAAGAGTACCCTGATATTTCTATTCGTTTTACTACCGGAGACTCGGCTTTAATGCTTGACATGCTTGACCACAACGAAGCAGACGTAATCATAACTCTTGACCGACGTTTATACAACAAGGATTATATCATTGCTAAGGAAGAACCTCTTTCAATGCATTTTGTTGCCGGTTCAAAGTCAAAGTTTGCAAAGGTTAAAAAGCTTTCTGTTAAAGATATTATTAATGAACCCTTTGTTCTAACAGAATATGGGCAGGGCTACCGCCGAGTTTTCGACCGAGAGCTTGCTAAAAGGTCTTTGGAAATAACTCCTGTTTTGGAAATAGGCCGAACCGACATTATTACATCTATGCTTGCAGAAAGCAACATGATTTCCTTTTTACCGGATTTTGTTACCAAGGATTTGGTAAAATCCGGAGTTCTTTCCTATCTTGACGTTTGTGATATTAACATTGAGATTTGGAAACAGCTTATTTATCATAAAAACAAATGGATGTCAAAAAGCCTTAAAACCTTTATTGACTACATAAAAAAAGAGTTTTAAAAAAGCACTCCTTCCGGAGCGCTTTTTTCGTTAAAATACAAATTGCACCAAAGCCATATAACAGACTGTACCGCCTACGATACTTAAAAGGGTGTTTCTCCTCCAAATATGAAGAAGCGCCACCACTACACAAGAAATTATAGGGGGTATAAACCCTTCTACTGATTTAAAACTCATATCTTTAAGGCAAAAGACAACAAGCATGCCCATAACTGCATAAGGCAACATTCTTCCCAGTTTTTCTATAAGTTTTGGTGTCTTTGTTTTATTATTAAATATAATAAATGGTAAAAATCTTAATAGGGCAGTAACTACCGCGATTACAATTATTATTAACCAAACTTTAATATCAGTCATTTTCTTTTTCCTCCTTGCTTACACAAAGTAAAATAGTAATGAGAAGCATAGCAGGAATTAAAAAACTTTGACTTCCAAATATCACAACGCATACTGCCGAAGCCACAACACCAATAATTGCCGAAGCGTGTTTTTTGTTGCTTATCCACTGCTCGATAAATATAGTTACAAAAAGTGCAGTCAACGTGAAATCTATGCCTTGACTGTTAAACTCCACAAGACTGCCTACCGTTGCACCTAAAACTGAGCCTGTAATCCAATACATATGATTAAACAGTGACACGAAAAAATAATAGTATTTTTTTCTGTTTTCCGGAACAATTGGATTATCGGTGCACAGCAAAGAATAGGTTTCATCAGTAAGCGCAAATATAAGGTATGGCTTTACTTTGCCTACGTTTTTGTACTTATCCATTATTGAAATGCCGTAAAACAGATGTCTTACGTTTACCACAAAGGTTGTAAGAGCCACGGTGATAAGTGAAGCGTCTGCAACCAAAAGGCTAACCGCAAGATACTGCATTGAGCCTGCATAAATAAAGAGGCTCATTATAAAAGCTAAAAAAATTCCGTAGCCGTTGGAATTAAGAATGATACCAAAACCAAATCCAAGGGCAAGATATCCTGCTAAGACAGGAACGGATGCGATAAACGCCTTTTTTATTGTTTGTTTCATAAATTTGCCTTTCGTTATTTTTGCTTATCGTGACGGAATATGCCGATAACTATAGAGGATAAAGTAAGCATTTCACAGGCAATGGCGCCCCAGGAGCCTGTCACTATATTATAGATAAGCCAACAGGGCGAACTGATTAGCGCGTATCTGCGAACATCAGACGCATTCTTAAGACTGAATCCAATATTAAGGGCAGTCATGCCGATAACCGGCAGTATTTCAACTATGAGATTAAATGCAGTAGCTTCTTTACCAAAAGCAACGAAACTTAAAACGTATATTATTATGTAGGAAACAATAAAACCAATAAGAAAACCTATTCGGTGGTTTTTTATTTTTTCTTTAAACAGATATACTATTGCACGAATGGTCCCTATTACGTTTAACATCCCGCCTACCATGGCACCAAGCATAAAATAGTTTGCGGCAAAAAGCGCTCCTCCAAAAAACTGTATGGCAATAATCCATTTTTGCTTTTTACACTGGTAGGAAGCTATATTAAACATCATTGCCAAAATGCCCAGGCTTTGAGCCAAAATCTCATTAAATTCCATATTTTCATTCCTTTTTTGCAATTACGACAATTATAGCACAACTTTTTCCAATAAACAAGGGAGAACCCTTGTGAAAGTTTTTTGTATTTGATTTTTTACGGCACAAGTCCAAATATATGATTGAAGATTTATACGAATCGGCAATTCCTCCCTCAGAAAAAAAGTTTGAACTTTACTTTTGGCATTTTGGGTGTTAGAATAACTAGAGAATATTTTAGGAAAAGGAGTGTAAATATGATTACGGCGTTTCTTACTACGTTAGAACAGATGGGGAAAATTTTTCTTTTTTTCATTCTGGGTTTCGGTTTACGTCGACTTAATATTCTGCCAAAAGAAGTAGGCTCAAGTATTTCTCGCCTTATTACCACCTTGTTTTTACCTGCTTTAATGCTATATTCTAATATGACAGAGTTCAATCTGAAAGATATTGTAAGTTACGGAAAGCTTGTAATAATTGGCGGTCTCTTCTGGGGCGCTCTTGCTCTTCTTGCCTTTCCTGTATCAAAAAAACTAGCAGGTAATAATAAAGAAGAACAGGGTATTTTCCAATATGGCCTTACCTTTTCCAACACCGGCGCAGTGGGAGTACCCATAACTTTAGCTCTTTTTGGAATGGAAGGCTATTTCAAATTTAGTTTGTTTGTATTGATAGGCACTCTAATGACTTATGCCTGGGGTATCAGCCTGTTTTTCGGTAACGATTTAAGACGTTCTTTCAAACAGTTTATTGTCTATTTGCTTAATCCTGTTTTTATCTTTATGATAATAGGACTATTATTAGGAATGCTTTCGGCAAAAGACTGGATGCCGACTCTTGTGGTTAATTTTGTTGGAGACCTTGCAGGTTGTTACGTACCTGTTTCTCTTCTTTCTATTGGCTTTGCCATTGCAGATTACCCTTTAGGAGATATTATTAAGCTTCCAAAAGGCTATCTGTTTACCGTATTCCGTCTGATTGTTATACCTGCGCTCGCCCTGTTAGCTGCATGGGTTTTAAGACTTCCCAAATCTATGGCTACCATGCTTATTCTTGCTTTTTCTAACCCTTGTGGTATGAACGTTGTGGTTTATCCTGCCGCTTACGGACGTGACTGTAAGACAGGTGCAAACCTTGTGCTTGTTTCCAGTCTGTGCTCAATAATTACGGTACCTCTGTTATATGCTTTTGTTCAAAACTTTTTTCATTAAATAGGCAAAACATTTAAAGACCTTGTCAAACGACAAGGTCTTTTTTATATTGTAAATTTAATAATCTACATCTTTTATCGGTGCTATATATACTGCTTGGTTACCCAGTTCGGCAAATCGTTTTTCTACGACATTTTTATTGTAAGCTACAGTAGTGCCTGACATAGGGTCATTAAGAAAATAATATTCTTCATTATAACCTACAAGCACCAGACAATGCTCTCCCGTCGTCCAAGTGAACACAGAATCATCTTCGAGATACCACGACGCGCCTTTGTAAGATTCTTTCATACTTATAGTTGCCCAAATTAACAAAGGTTTGTCATTATCTATATATTCATTACAAAGTTCTTTTAAAGACATATTGCTAATTTTTTGAGCTTTGCAAATTTTACTGTTGTTAACTGCATTAATAATAGGTGTTGCAAAGCAACCATATGAGTTATTATCAAAAGGGTTTCCTACAAAAACTTCATTTGGGTCAGGGCCATATAAATTACCGTTTTTCCAATAAAAATTTTCACTATATTCAAGATAAGAATCAACAAACTCTTTTGGCGTAATGTCTATGGAATAATATTGAAACACCATTACAGCCGCAACAGACTCACAGCCTGTAGGCAAATCAGGGTATTGAGAAATTATAGGTGCATCAATTAGTTTTTCTGCAAACGGAGCAACTTTTTGAGGCTCGTCTTTCATATGCTTTCCAGCGCATATACCCAAAAAAATTGCCACAAGGAACAAAATTATGATTACCAAAAAAGGAAAAATCTTTTTTATAACAAAGCCTCCCCTTTAAAGTTATTTCTTATAAAGCAATTAAATTATACTCAATCTTTGAGTAATTGTCAATACTCAAATTATGAGTATGTTATTGTAAATAAGAGGTGAGATTATTGAATTATCGTGAAAGAATGCGTCATTTACGAGAAGATAATGACTTGACTCA
This sequence comes from Acutalibacteraceae bacterium, assembly GCA_045587065.1. Taxonomy (GTDB): domain Bacteria; phylum Bacillota; class Clostridia; order Oscillospirales; family Acutalibacteraceae; genus SFWF01. The sequence goes on from JAZNBQ010000080.1 coordinate 28,148, forward strand.
AATAAAAGTAGCAAAAATAATTAACAAATCTCAACAAGGCTATAACCACATTGAAGCAGGAAGAGCAGAGCTTAAAATAGAAGATTTAATTAAACTTTGCGATTTTTATAATGTTTCTGCGGATTATTTTATTGGAAGAAAAGATAAATAGCACCCATTCTGTCAGAAAGTGGGTGCTATTTTTATTTTGTAATAAAAATTTAAATCTCAAAACCTCAAAGGCTAAAACAAAAACCACCCTTATGGGTGGTTTTGTCTGGTGGGAGAGGGTGGATTCGAACCACCGAAGCTAAAAAGCAGCAGATTTACAGTCTGACCCCTTTGGCCACTCGGGAACTCTCCCATATTAAATTTAAATGGAGCTGGTGGACGGACGCATCCTTTCTTAGAAAGTATGCTGCACTACGCGGTAGGGACCGCTCCGTACTTCGCACCTAAAAACATCGCGCTGTGATGTTTTTTTAACGGCGCTCACCCTCTTAGGCTTCAAGTCCGTTTTTAGACTTGATAAAAAATGGAGCTGGTGGACGGACTTGAACCCCCGACCTGCTGATTACAAATCAGCTGCTCTACCAACTGAGCTACACCAGCAAAAATTAGCGCCTAACTAATATACCACAATAAAGATAAAATGTCAAGAATAAATCTGCGATTTTTTTGCCTTTTTTTGTAAAATTTAAAATGGTTTATTTTGTCTTTTTTGGGGCAAGATAATTTCAAAATCAAAAAAAGGTGATGTTTTATGAAAATTAAACTCTTTAAAGCACTTTCAGTTATTTTAATTTTACCTATTCTTTTCCTTTGTTCTTGTATGAAAAAGGACAAGGCTTCGGTTTACTTTTTGAACTTTAAGCCTGAGCTTGCCACTGCATACAACGAAATTGTAGCAGCTTATGAAAAAGAGACCGGTATTAAGGTCAAGGTAACAACTGCGGCGGCAAATCAGTATGAGCAGACACTTAAAAGTGAAATTGCAAAGACTGATGCACCATCCATTTTCCAGATTAACGGGCCTGTTGGCTACAATGAATGGAAAGATTATTGCGCCGATTTATCTGATACTAAAATTTACAATATTTTAGCAGACAAGAGCCTTGCCATTACTCAAGATGGCGGAGTTTACGGCATACCTTACGTTATTGAGGGTTACGGCATTATATATAATGATGCTATTATGAAAAAATATTTCTCTTTAAAGGACAAGGCGTCAAAGCTTTCTTCTGCTGAGGAAATTAAGAACTTTGAAGAGCTTGAAATTGTCGTTAAAGATATGACTGCTCATCTCAGCGACCTTGGTATTGAGGGAGTTTTCGGTTCTACCTCTATGGCATCAGGAGAAAACTGGCGCTGGACAACACACCTTGCAAACCTTCCTTTGTACTATGAATTTAAAAATGAGGAAAATCCTACTTCTGCATTTTTAAAAGCTGATAAAATCGATTTTAAAAACGATACGGAATTTAAACAAATTTTAGATTTGTATCTCGAAAACTCTATTACACCTAAAAATCTTTTAGGTTCTAAATCGGTTGCAGATTCTATGGCAGAGTTTGCTCTTTCCAAGGTTGCTATGATTCAAAACGGCAACTGGGCGTGGAGTCAGATTAGCGAGGTTGAAGGTAACACTGTAAAGGCAGAGGACATTAAGTTTTTGCCTATTTATATTGGTGCCGATGGAGAAGAAAATCAAGGTCTTTGCATTGGCACAGAAAACTATTTTGCCATAAACAAAAATCTTCCTGCCGAGCAACAAAAGGCTTCTGCCGATTTCCTGTATTGGCTATTCTCCAGCAGCACAGGCAAAAAACTTGTTTATGAGAAGCTTGGCTTTATAACACCTTTTTCAACCTTCTCTGAAAACGAACAACCCAGCGACCCATTAGGACGTCAGGTTGCCAGGGACATTAAAGACAGTTCTACCAAAACTGTTCCTTGGGTATTTACTGCTATGCCCGGAGAAAACTTTAAAAAAGATTTCGGCGATTCTCTTCTTGACTACGTTCAAGGAAACAAAGAGTTTTCAGAAGTGTCTAAAATATTTAAAAGCTCTTACGAAAGAGAGAGATAAATGGAGCGCAAAATAAAAAAGCATTGGTTTTTATTTCTACTACCCACATTAATATGCTTTATCATTGCCTTTGCCCTTCCCTTTATTTTGGGCGTTGGTCTTTCCTTTACAGAATTTAAAACTGTAACAAATTCAAGGTTTGTAGGCTTTCAGAACTATATATCTATTTTTAAAACAAGTGACGAATTTATTTCGTCACTGATTTTTACAGTTGCTTTCTCCATTGTTACTGTAGTTTTGGTAAATCTTCTTGCCTTCTTTTTAGCCCTTACACTTGTAAAAAGGTTTCCATTGAGGAACTTTTACAGAACGATATTTTTTATGCCCAACCTTATAGGCGGAATTGTTTTAGGCTATATTTTTCAGCTTATTATTAACGGTATTTTACTAAATTACGGCTACACCATTACAAGTAAATGGACTTTCGGCTTTTGGGGGCTTGTGGTTCTTTCCCTTTGGCAGATGACCGGTTATATGATGGTTATTTATATTGCAGGGCTTACAAGTATACCAAACCAATTATACGAGGCGGCCAAGGTAGACGGCGCTAACAGTTTTAGAAGTCTTATTTCTATTACTCTCCCCTCGGTTATGCCAAGCATTACCGTCTGCCTTTTCCTTACAATAACAAATTCTTTTAAAATGTTTGACCAAAACCTTGCTCTCACAGCAGGTGCTCCCTCAGGGCAAACCGAAATGTTGGCGCTTGATATCTACAACACCTTTTACGGCAGAAGCGGAGGGGAAGGCATAGGACAGGCAAAGGCGGTAGTTTTCTTTATAATTGTGGCTTTAATTTCCTTTATTCAATTAAAGCTTACCAAGTCCAAGGAGTATGAGAGTTAATGAAAAAGCTTATAAGCAAATCTTTTTTGTATCTGCTTTTATCTGCACTTACAATTGTTTTTATCTTCCCTATTCTTTTAGTTCTTATAAACTCCTTTAAATCCCGTTTTGTTATACAAAGCGCACCTTTTAGTTTGCCTGACGCCTCTACCTTTGCAGGTTTTAGCAACTATATAAGAGGTATAGAGGCTACCGACTTTTTAACGAGTCTTGGTCGTTCTCTTTTTATTACTGTTTTCTCGGTGGCTCTTATTGTTATATGCTGTTCTATGACGGCCTGGTTTATCGAAAGGATTAAAGGACGCTTATCAGCTTTTTTATACTATCTTTTTGTGTTTTCAATGGTAGTGCCATTTCAAATGGTTATGTTTACCATGTCTAAGGTGGCTAATGTTTTAGGGCTTGATAATCCTGTTGGCATTATATTTATATATTTGGGATTTGGTGCCGGACTTTCTATATTTATGTTTTGCGGCGCTATAAAAGGTCTTCCCAGAGGCGTAGAAGAAGCCGCATGGGTTGACGGATGCTCGGTTATAAGAATGTTTTTTAGTATTATACTGCCTCTCTTAAAACCCACGTTGGTAACGGTTGCTATTTTAAACGCTATGTGGATTTGGAACGACTATCTTCTGCCTTATCTTGTGATGGGCAGTGACTACCGTACTGTTCCTGTGGCGGTGCAGTATTTAAAAGGTGGCTATGGCTCGGTTGATATGGGTGCATTAATGGCAGTTTTAATAATTGCAGTTATTCCTGTAACCTTCTTTTACCTTTTTACCCAAAAGTTTATTATTGAAGGCGTTGCAGCAGGAGCTGTTAAAGGATAAAAAAATTCCGTGTCAAATGACACGGAATTTTTATTTTAAGATTAGAGGTTTTCGCTTTCGAATTTTTTGATGAATTCGCAAAGTGCTTCAACCCCCTCGGTAGGCATAGCATTATAGATAGATGCTCTCATACCGCCTACTGAACGGTGACCCTTAAGATTTGAGAATCCTGCAGCGGTTGACTCTTTAACGAATTTAGCGTTGATTTCGTCATCCTCTGCGCGGAAGGTTACGTTCATCATTGAACGGCTTGCTATGTCGTTAGGATTAGAGAAGAGTTTGCTTTCTTCAAGGCACTTATAAAGCATAGCCGCCTTGTTTTCGTTAATCTTCTTCATTGCCTCAAGTCCGCCAAGTTCTTTAATCCATTCAAGAACTAACAGGCAGATATAAATAGGATAGCAAGGTGGTGTATTGTACATAGACTCATTATCAGCCTGAACTAAGTAGTTGCACATTGTAGGAACATAATCAGGAAGGTCCTCTCTTAATAAATCCTCACGTGCGATTACTATTGTAAGACCTGCAGGAGCAACGTTTTTCTGTGCACCTGCATAGATAAGACCAAACTTAGAAACATCAACAGGCTCTGAAAGAATGCATGAACTCATATCTGCAACTAGTGGAACGCCCTTTGTATCAGGAATATAATCCCACTTTGTACCGAAGATAGTATTGTTAAAGCAGATATGTACGTAATCTGCATCAGGACGTAAGTCGAGCTCTTCCTGACGAGGAATTCTTGTGAAGTTCTCCTCCTTTGTAGTAGCGGCAAGATGAATATCTCCGTACTTCTGAGCTTCCTTATAAGCTTTTCCTGAGAACTGACCTGTGACGATATAGTCTGCCTTACCTGTCTTTAAAAGGTTCATAGGCACATTTGCAAACTGCATTGAAGCGCCGCCCTGTAAGAACATTACCTTATAATTATCAGGAATGTTCATTACCTCGCGAAGTGCTGCCTCTGCTTCTTTAATGATTGCATCGTAAACCTTGGAGCGATGGCTCATTTCCATAACGCTCATTCCTGATTCACGGCAGTTAAGCATTTCGTCTCTTGCTTTTTCTAAAACAGGTACCGGAAGCATAGATGGGCCTGCAGAAAAATTGTAAATTCTGTTATACATAATAAGTCCTCCCAAAATTGCGGTATTTTTACCGAACTTAAATTAAATTATATTAAGTATACGCTAATATGCATCAACTTTCAATAGTCTTTGTGAAAATTTTGTCAAAATTTATGACACAACGTTTATTGGTGTGCCTTTGAGCCAATTTTCGATACACGCTACTGTAATATTAAGAAGCTTTATTCTTGTGGACATAGGCGCCCAAGCACAATGAGGCGTTATGGTAATCCCTTCTACGCCCTTTAAAACACAGTCTCGCATTGGCTCTACTGTAAGGGCGTCTAGCCCTGCCCCTGAGAGTATGCCTTTTTCTACCGCTTCTTTTAAATCCTCCTCGTTTACCAGACCGCCTCTTGCAGTATTTACGAAGTAAGGCTTTCTTTGGCAAAGTGCAAATTTTTCTTTATTGAACATAAGTCTGCTTTCGTCGGTAAGAGGCAGATGAAGAGAAATAATATCACTTTTTTGAAGAAGTTCTTCTAACGAAACAAAGGTTACACCTTCCTCTGCCTTTGGTGTTCTTGTATGAACCAGTACGTTAAGGTCAAAGGCTTTTGCAAGAGTTGCCACCCTTTTACCAATATGCCCATAGCCTACAAGGCCTATGACTTTACCGTCTAGCTCTTCGGTTGGAAAGTCATAAAGTGTTGTAAGCTCACTTTTCTCCCAAAGGCCACCATCTACGGCGTTTTTATAATCGGTAATTTTATTAAAGTGATTAAGGATCAAAGCAAAGGTATGCTGAGCTACTGCGTTGGTGGAATAGGAACCTGCATTACACACGGTAATACCAAGCTCTCTTGCGGCCTTTACGTCAATTGTATTAAATCCTGTTGCAAAAAGACCTATAAACTTTAAATTTTTACAAGCAGTCATAACCCTTCTATCAATTATAAGCTTATTTAAAAGTACGATTTCCGCATCACCTATTCGCTCTATAACCTGGTCCTGCTTGGAGGTATGGTAATAGATTACCTCTCCAAATTTTTTATACACATCAAGAGAAAGTCCTCCGGGGGTCATTACTCCTGCTTCTAAGACAACAATTTTCATTTTTTCTTTTCTACCTTATGCTTGCTGCCGTCCGGCTCTACAATAACAATATTATTAAGCTGACCTTCCAGGCTTTCCTTAAAACTGTTTATATACTTTATTCTAAGTTCTTTTTGTTCTGCCTTTTCTTCCTCGGTCAGTCCCTCAGTCTTGGACTTACGCGCAAGCTGATTAATTCTGTCTATTTCTTTTTGTGTCATCATAATTTATATCTCGTTTCTGCCTTCTAGGGCGCGTGATAGGGTTACCTCGTCGGCATATTCAAGATTACCGCCCACAGGAACGCCGTAGGCAAGTCTTGAAACCTTTATACCCATAGGTTTTATGAAGCGTGTTATATAACTTGCAGTTGCCTCTCCTTCTACTGTGGGGTCGGTTGCCATTATAACCTCTTTTATATTGCCGTCGGAAAGTCTGGCTAAAAGTTCTTTGATTTTAAGTTTTTCCGGACCTACTCCGTCAAGGGGAGAAATTACTCCGTGAAGAACGTGATAAACGCCTTTATATTCTCTTGTTCTCTCAAAGGCAAGAACGTCCTTTGGGTCACTGACAACGCAGATAACGCTTTTATCTCTTCCCTCGTCTGAACAAACAGGACATACTTCGGTATCTGTAAGGGCATTACAGGTCTTGCAAAGGCGCACGTTTTTACGAGCGTCAACCAGAGCTTTGGAAAATCTTTGGGCATATTCCTCGTCTGCAGTTATAACGTAAAAAGCCAACCTTTGTGCAGTTTTTTTACCTATTCCGGGCAGTTTTGAAAACTGTGCCGTAAGCTCGTTTAGCGATACTATATTGTATGCCATGCCTTAAAACAGACCATTCATTCCAGGCAAATTAAGTCCGCCTGTAATGGCTCCCATTTCTTCCTCACTTACCTTAACGGCTGTGGAAATTGCCTCATTTACTGCAACGGTTATAAAATCCTCAAGCATTTCAGGGTCATCCTGACAGTCGGCTAAAACTTCAGGGTCGATTTTAACCTCTCTTACCTCGTGTTTCCCTGTAACTGTTACCTTTACAACTCCGCCGCCTGCAGAGCCCTGAAACTCACGCTCGTCCAGGTCTGCCTGAAGATTTTGCATATCTTCCTGCATTTGTTGAACCTTTTTAAGCATTTGTTGTTGATTCATTCCACCATTTTGGTTGGGTATTCTAACTTTCATAAGTATTACTCCTTGTTATTTCGCAGTTGGTATTTCTAAATTCTTTAATTTTTCACTTAAGGCTTTAAGCGGGTCCTCTGCTTCAGACACGGTTTGTGCTTTATAAGGTCCAAGTTTGTAGGCTTTGCCTAAAACTGTTGTTGCCGCCTTTTTAATAGCGTTTCTGTAAACAGAATCATCCTTTTTAACAAAATCCCTGAACATTGGATTTGGCGCATCTATAAGAAGATATGTTCCTTGAATATACGCCTTAGAGCCATTTAGGACACCAAAAATCGGAGGACAGCTTTTTTCAAGTATTTTCATTATTTCCTTCCACTCTTTTATAGGAGTTTCGGCGTTTTCCCCGGTATTTTTTGGCTCTGTTTTTACAGGAGGTTCTTCTTTTATTTCCTGAACTTTTTCTTCGGGCTTTGTAATCTCAGGCTCTTCTTCCTTTTGAGGAACAACCTTTGACACTGTTATACCGCTTTCCAGATTCCTTACTCGTTTTTCAAGACTCTCGTAGTCCTCACAAAGAGCAGGATTGCAAAGCTTGATGACGGTCATCTCAAATATGCTTCTTCTATCAGAAGTCTGCATATTGGAGAGGCAAGAAGAAAGCATAGAAAGACATCTCATAATATCTTTAATATCAAACGCCTGTGCTTTGCTTTCCAAAACTTTTAACTGCTCTGAAGAGCATACAACCGGCTTTGTTTTGGAAGATACGGTTTTTATTATCATTATATCTCTGAAATGAGATGAAAGGTCGTTACAAAGGCGGAGCATATCAACTGAGTTTTTATGAAGCTCATCTATTAAGGCAAGCGCCGCTTCCGCATCAGATTTAATAATACAATCCGAAAGTTTATTAAGATATTCGTTTCCTGACATACCGCAAACGTCGGTAACTGTCTTTTCGGTAATTTCATTTGAAAAAGAAAGACACAAATCCAAAATGGAAAGGGCGTCACGCATACCGCCGTCTGCCGCCGCGGCTATAAGAGCAGAGGCCTGAGGGGTAATACTGAAATTTTCCTCTTTTGCTATATACTCTATTCTCTCGCAAATTTTAGAAGCTTCTATTCTTCTGAAATCAAAACGTTGGCAACGTGAAAGAATAGTTGCAGGAAGCTTATGAACCTCGGTAGTTGCCAAGATGAATATGGTATGTGTTGGTGGCTCTTCCAGAGTTTTAAGCAACGCATTAAATGCGTTGGGAGAAAGCATATGCACCTCGTCGATTATATAAACTCTGTATTTAAGCGCGGTGGGTGAAAAGGTTATTTGTTCCCTTAAAGCACGTATATCGTCAACACCGTTATTTGATGCCGCATCTATTTCTACTATATCTGTTACTTCATCTGCCGCAATTAAGTTGCAGGACGGACAAGCAAGACAAGGGTCTCCGTTTTTAACCTCATCACAGTTAACTGCCTTAGCAAGAATTTTTGCGCAACTGGTTTTTCCCGTACCTCTTGTTCCTGTGAACAAATAGGCATGAGATATTTTGTTTGAAGCTAACTCTCCCTTTAAAGTTTCAACAATATGGTCCTGACCAACAACATCCGAAAAAGTTTGTGGACGGTATTTTCTGTATAATGCCTTATACGCCATAATAACCTCCGCAGCCAAAGCATTCAAACCCAAATCAGATTTTGGGATGCGGATTTCACGCTCTGACTTCGTTAAAATACT
>JAZNBQ010000081.1:0-4629 GCA_045587065.1 Acutalibacteraceae bacterium
TTAGTGTTTTCCGACATTTTATCACTCCTTTTGTTAATTTAAGTGCAAGTTAGTATATCATATTTTATCTTAACGGTCAAGAAAGAGTTGTCGACAAAAGGTATGCATATTTTTTGTTTTTAAATGCATATTATGCAAAAATCACTTAATTAATAAAGCAAAATTCGGTAATATATCAAAATTGTCTTGCATTATTATTAATTAAGTGTTATATTATATATGCATTTAAAATTTTTAGGAGGAAAAATTTATGAAAATGATGAAAAAACTTTTAGCACTTTTAATGGTTTTCGCTCTTGTATTCTGCTTTGCCGGATGTGGTGACAAGGCGAATGATACCGATGCTTCTTCAACTAACAATTCTTCTGAAGAATCTATTGACACCTCTAAAATTAAGACTGTAACTGCTGGAAAGCTTACTATGGCTACTAATGCTTACTTCCAGCCTTATGAATTTTATGATGGTGATAAAATTGTAGGCATTGACGCTGAAATTGCTGAAGCTATTGCTAAAAAGTTAGGACTTGAGCTAGTTATTGAAGATATGGCTTTTGATTCTATCCTTACTGCTGTGGCTGAAGGTTCCGCTGATTTTGGTTTAGCCGGTATGACAATTACTGAGGAACGTCTTGAAAGCGTTAACTTCTCCATAAGTTATGCAAGTGGTGTTCAGTCTGTTATTGTTAAAGAAGATTCTGCCATAAAGACTGTTGACGATCTTTTCGCTGACGGCGCTTCTCAGAAAGTGGGTGTTCAACTCGGTACAACCGGTGACGCTTATTGTACTGCAGATTTAGGTGAAGACAGAGTAACCAGCTTTACCACCGGTAACGAGGCTGTTAGCGCACTTTTAGGCGGAGATGTAGACTGTGTTGTAATTGATAATCAGCCTGCTAAAGCATTCGTTCAAAACAACAAAGGTCTTAAGATTCTTGAAACAACTTATGCAGACGAAGATTATGCTGCATGTGTAGCAAAAGAAAATACTGAGCTTCTTAAAGCTATTGATATTGCTATTTCTCAGCTTATCAGCGATGGAACTATTGATGCCATTGTTGCTAAATACATTAAGTAATCATAACGTTACTTTTTATTCAGGAAACAGGAATGAGCAATCATTCCTGTTTCTGTTGTATGGAGTTTTAAAATGATCCAAAAAAATAACAAAAAATTATTTACTGTAATTGTCAGTTCTGTTATTGTTGCTCTTCTTTTGATAGGTATTGTTGTTTTTGCCTTTTCCGGAAGCAGAGTTTCTGAAAACATATCTATTGATGATGCACAAAGCATTGTTGATACAACGTTTTCTTCTCTTGGTAAGCCAACTGCCTATGCTGCAAAAACCGTACTCGATAATGTGGAAATTAAGGTTAACAGTATTAAATACGGAAATAACAAAGACGTTATTCTTGAATGTACATATCGTGCTATTGATGTTAAAAATGTTGTTGAAAAAAACAAACAAGACCTTGTTGATTCTGCATATAAATTTTATATTGATGGTAAGGCAGACGGAAAAATCGTTAATGCAACCAAAATATGTTTAAATATTTCAAATGATGTATCTAAGTTATTTGATGAAGCGGAAACGGTTTCCGGTGAGGTTACTCTATATTTATATGAAGTGTCAAAAGGTGAATATAAACTGTTTTTAAGCGATGATGTAGTTGATGTCTGCACCGGTGGTATTATTTCAGCTAATAATTCTATTAGCAAAATGGAAAATGCCAATTATAACGGCAAATCTGTAAATATAGTTAATAATAACACGCTTCGCACAGGCATTAAAGACTGTTGGGCACTTGTTAATTATGACTCATCAAAACCCGACACCGGCAATTTTTTGCAAAAATGGTTTAGCTCTTTTTCAAAAGAATTTCACCGCAATTTTATTGAAGGTAACCGTTGGTTGTACTTGTTGCAAGGTTTAGGAACAACATTGGCAATAACCGGTATAGCAGGAATCATTGGTATGATCCTTGGTTTTATAGTTGCAATTATACGCTGTACCAACGAAACAACCGGCAAGTTTGTATTTGTTGACAGAATATGCCGTTTGTACCTGACAATAATACGCGGTACTCCAGTAATGGTTCAGTTGCTGATTATTTATTTTGTATTATTACTTCCTATTGGTGTGCCAAAATTTTTATCTGCCGTGCTTTGTTTTGGCTTAAATAGCGGTGCCTATGTTGCTGAAATAGTACGTGGCGGTATTATGTCTATTGATAAGGGTCAAAATGAGGCAGGACGAAGTTTAGGCTTCAATTTTTCTCAAACCATGGTCCATTTCATAATACCTCAAGCCTTTAAAGCGGTTTTACCGTCTTTAGCCAATGAATTTATTACATTGCTTAAAGAATCATCGGTTGCATTTTATATAGGTGTTGCGGATTTAACACAGGGTGGTCTTAAGATACGTTCCATTACGTACAGTAATTTTATGCCGCTTATTGCCGTTGCATTGATTTATCTTGCTATTGTATTAATTCTGACTCGTCTTGTAGGTATTCTCGAAAGGAGGCTGCGTAAGAGTGAACACTGATACTGTTATAAAGGTTGAAAACCTTCAAAAAGCCTTCGGTGACAGAGAGGTTTTAAAGGGTGTAGATATTAATATCAACAAAGGGGATGTAGTTGTTGTTATTGGCCCATCCGGTTCGGGAAAATCTACATTTTTACGTTGCTTAAATCTTTTAGAGGAACCTACCGGAGGTAAAATCTTCTTTAACGGAACCGATATTACTGATGAAAAAACCAATATTAATCTTCATCGTCAAAAAATGGGAATGGTTTTTCAACAGTTTAATTTGTTTCCCCATATGACAATACTTAAAAATATGACTATTGCTCCCATTAAGCTTCTTAAACTTTCTAAAGAAGAAGCAGAAAAAAGAGCTATGGATCTTCTAAGTCGTGTGGGACTTGCCGATCGTTCAAACGCTTATCCTTCTCAGCTTTCAGGTGGACAGAAGCAGCGTGTGGCTATTGTTAGGGCTCTTGCTATGCAGCCAGAAGTTATGCTTTTTGACGAGCCTACCAGTGCGCTTGATCCCGAAATGGTTGGTGAAGTTCTTGAAGTAATGAAAGAACTTGCCAAAAGCGGCATGACAATGGTTGTTGTTACTCATGAGATGGGATTTGCAAAAGAAGTTGCCGACCGTGTTATATTTATTGACGAAGGCGTAATTATGGAAGATGCTACTCCCGAAGAATTTTTTAATAATCCTAAATCACCAAGACTTAAAGATTTTTTATCAAAAGTTTTATAATTCATTACGTTTTTGCCTGCACCAATACGGTGCAGGCTTTTTTATATTAAAATTTGCAAAAAGTCAGTATTTAAAATTTCACATATATTGTATTAGTTTGAGTGATTAAAAAAATTAAATATGGAAAGAATATTATTACAAACTAATGGAGTGTGAAAGATTAATGAGTATAAAACGCGGTGACATCTATTATGCTGACTTAAGCCCTGTTATAGGCTCGGAGCAGGGAGGAGTAAGACCGGTGTTAATAGTTCAAAATGATGTAGGCAATAAATACAGTCCAACAGTAATTGCCGCCGCCATTACCAGTCAACACGACAAAGCACAGCTTCCAACCCATATAAAAGTAAATGCAGTGTCTTCCGGTTTGGCTAAGGATTCAATTGTTTTATTAGAACAGGTGCGAACTATTGATAAACAACGTTTAAAAGAAAAGATGGGTACTTTAGATAATAAGTCCATGGGTGAGGTAGATAGCGCCTTATCGGTCAGTTTTGGGCTTAATATAGCAGGTGACAGAGCTGCTACATAAATTTTATGCAGCAAAAAACGGCAAGTGATTTCACTTGCCGTTTTAATATTCAATTACAGTGTTGAAATAACAATTCCGCAAATTATTATGGCTGCGCAGAACAGTTTATAGAGGGTATTTTTTTCCTTAAAGAAAATCCTGCCGCCTATAATTACAACCACACAGCTTATTTGTTTTAAAAGTATCATAACAGAAACAGTACTTGCACCGGAATTAGCGATAAACAACGCTTTGTCACCTAAAATAAGCAAAATTGCCATTATGTAAATGCGATAGTTTTTTAGTGCAGTTTTCCAATTAACCGGTATTTTTTTAATAAGAAAATACGCAATGTAATATACGCACAAAAAGAACATAAACCAAAACTGAAGTTGGTTAGTGCTGACTGAATTGTTTCTCATAAACAACTTGTCCATGGTGCCGGACATAGAATTGAATAGAGTATAACAGAAGGCAAGAATTACATATTTAACAGCAATTTTTTCTCTTGTTTCGCTTTTGATTTGTTTGCTCTTCGGCTGAAATTTTAAGAAGAAAAGACCGGCACAAACAATTACCATACCGGAAATTACCGTTAAAGTTGGTTTTTCTCCTACTACCAAAACAGCGAGCAGGGTAGAGAATAACACTCCGGATAAATCCAGAACACCGTAAATGCTGAGTGGCATTTTGGTTAATGCAGTTATTCCGCATATCCATGCTACAAAAACAAAAAAAGATTTTAAAGCGATTGCTGCATATAACCATAAATTTGTTATATTAAATGCTTCAGTAACGCTGGGGAGTGTTAGAACAAAAGAAAAAAGGGTATAGATTAAAAGGATT
>JAZNBQ010000082.1:0-4774 GCA_045587065.1 Acutalibacteraceae bacterium
ACATGGCTACGATCCGACTTAAAAGTGTAATGACCGCCTTGGAAATGGTCGTGAGTAAGAATAGAACCGCCAACAATAGGAAGGTCGGCATTAGAACCAACAAAATAGTGAGGGAATTGCTTTACAAAATCTAAAAGCTTACGAAAGGTATCGGTGTTGATAGCCATTGGTGTATGCTTGCTGTTAAAAACGATACAGTGCTCGTTGTAATAAACGTAAGGAGAATATTGGAAAAACCAGTCGGTATTATTTATGGTAACAGGTATAATGCGATGATTCTGACGCGCAGGATGATTAGCCCTTCCTGCATAGCCCTCGTTTTCTTTACAAAGAAGACATTTTGGGTAGCCTGACTGAGCCATAGTTTTCGCAGCGGCAATAGCCTTGGGGTCTTTTTCAGGCTTAGAAAGATTAATGGTAATGTCCAGGTCTCCATAAGGTGTAGAAGTTACCCATTTTACGTCTTTTTTTATACGGTATCTGCGGATGTAATCACTGTCACAGCTAAGTTTATAGTAATAATCGGTTGCTGCCTTAGGAGAGGATTTATAAAGCTCAAAAAATCTTGCTCTAACTTCGCTTGGGCGCGGAAGCATAAGACCCATAAGCTTTGTGTCAAAAAGGTCGCGATAAACTATACTGTCTTGAATAATGCCTTTTTCTACGGCATAGTCGCACAGCGCTTTTAAAATTTCTTCCAGTTGGGCAGAATCTGCTTTTTCAGGTTCGTTATATTCCGAAATATTTAAAGCCTCTAAAATTCTGTTTGTAATAAAAATTCGGTCATCTTCCTTAAAGAAATCTGCCTCTAAACCGTAATCTACAAGTTGTTTGATTCTTTCGTTTATCATATCTACACTCTCCATTTTTTGTTACTAATAATTATATACATTAGTTGTCCTAAAGTCAATTTATATAAAGCTTTTTTAAAATAAATATAGCATTTTTTTAGATTTTGTAATATAATTAAAAATAATATAAGTGAACAGAGGTCAAAAGGATGAAAAAAGTCGCAATTATCGGCTTGGGTTTAATGGGCGGTTCTATAGCAAAAGCTCTAAAACTTAGCGGAAAATATAAAATAATGGGCTTTGATATTTCAGAAGATACTATAGCTCTTGCAAACAGTCAAAATTTAATAGACACCTGGTGGGACGGAGTATCTGAAATTGATAGTGACGTCACTATTTTGGCTCTTTCTCCAACCCTTGCAAAAAGGTTTATTAACGACAAAATTTCATTGCTAAAAAAAGGCAGCATACTTACAGATATCTGCGGAGTAAAACAGGATATTGTTGACTTTGCAGAAGAAAAGGCAAAAGAATATGGCATAAATTTTGTTGGCGGACATCCAATGGCAGGTAGAGCCGTTAACGGATTTGAAAATAGTGTAGACAGTCTTTTTGCATCAAGAAGTTATATATTTACTAAAACACGGAACACACAGCCTGAAGCTTTAGAAGTCTTATCTCAGATGGCTTACGACTTAGGTTGTAGCGACGTGACTGTTACCACGCCGGATAAACACGATAAGCTAATAGCCTTTACGTCACAGCTTCCTCACATTCTTGCAGGAACGTACATAAAATCTCCGGCAAGTGATGAGCACAAAGGTTTTTCGGCAGGAAGTTATCACGACGTCTCACGTGTGGCTAGTGTAGATGAAAATCTTTGGAGTGAACTATTTTTATTAAACAAAGAAAATTTACTCTGTGAAATAGAAATTTTCCTTAAAAATCTTACTGCATATAAAGATGCTATAAGCAATAACGACCGACAGGGAGTTATGGAAATCATAAAAGAAGGAAGAATTTTAAAAGAACGAGATATTAAGAAAAACGGCAAAGAAAAACCGCATAAATTCGGATAAGAGGTAATAAAAAATGAGAAAAGACCTTTCAATGTTAATGGACCTTTATGAACTTACAATGGCAAATGGTATTTTTGAGAGCGATATGAGAGATACCATAACCTATTTCGATATGTTTTTCAGAAGAATTCCTGATAATGGTGGTTTTGCCATAATGGCAGGCCTCGAACAGTTAATTGAATATTTTAACAACCTCCATTTTGAGCAGGATGATATAGACTATCTAAAGTCCTTAAATCTCTTTAGTGAAGAATTTTTAGACTATCTTAAAAACTTTGAATTTGCTTGTGACGTGTGGGCGGTACCGGAAGGAACACCTATCTTCCCAATGGAGCCTATCGTTACAGTAAAGGGCCCTGCTATGCAGGCATTTTTGGTAGAAACTATGGTGCTTTTAACCATTAATCATCAGTCTTTAATAGCAACAAAATCCAACAGAATCTGTACTGCTGCAGGTAACCGAGTGGTAATGGAATTCGGCGCCAGAAGAGCCCACGGTTATGATGCGGCATACTATGGCGCAAGAGCCGCAATAATTGGAGGTTGTACAGGCACGTCTTGTGTTAAGACCGCTAAGGACTTTGGCACTCCTGTATCAGGCACAATGGCGCATAGCTGGGTGCAACTTTACAAGGATGAATATACTGCATTTAAAACCTATGCAGAAAAATACCCTGACAGTTGCACACTTCTTATTGATACATATAATGTTTTAAAATCAGGACTTCCCAATGCAATACGTTGCTTTGACGAGGTGTTAAAGCCAATGGGTTTCAGACCAAAGGGTGTTCGTATAGATAGTGGAGACATTGCTTATCTTTCTAAAAAAGTAAGAGAGAAATTAGATGAAGCAGGGTATACTGATTGTGCGGTGGTTGTTTCAAACTCTCTTGACGAGCATCTTATTAAGCAGCTTGATATGCAGGGAGCAAAAATCAATAGCTTTGGCGTAGGTGAGCGCCTTATAACCGCTTCAAGTGAAGCAGTTTTTGGAGGGGTATATAAACTTGCCGCAGTAGAGACTGTAGATGGCGAGATAATTCCAAAAATCAAAATCAGTGAAAATATAGCAAAAATCACACTTCCGGGAGTTAAAATTCCTTGGAGACTTTACGATAAGGAAAGCGGCAAAGCTATTGCCGACGTAATTTGTATGAACTATGAAAAAATAGACGATACAAAGCCTTATGAGATTTTTGACCCTGTTCATACCTGGAAGCGTAAAACTGTTACTGATTTCAGAGCCGAAAAACTTCAGATTAAGATTATGGAAAAAGGCAAACAGGTCTACGATTCTCCCTCAGTTAAAGAAATTTCAAAATATCGCAAAGAGTGCGTAGATAACCTTTGGGATGAGGTCAAAAGATTTGAAAATCCTCATACCTACTATGTGGATTTATCCCAGGAACTTTGGGATTTAAGAGCAAAACTTTTAGGAGAACATTAATTATGAAGAAGTATATTTGTTTAGTTTTAAGTTTGGTTTTTATTTTTTCATTAGTTGGTTGTAAAGATAAGGGAAACAAGGGCGGTAACACTCAGTATACTGTAGCAGAGTATGCTGCAAAGGGAGAAATACCTGAGCTTGATTTTAAACTGGGAGAAGACCCTAAAACGGTAGAAAAGCATTATTCAGATATAGTTGCTTCTCAGGATGCGGCACATAGTGAGGAAGAAACCGAGGACGGCGCTCACGACCACCCTGAATTAGAGGTGCCTTTTTATGACGTGGCAGAGGGCGAAAGGTCCGTGAGAATAGCCACCGATACAGTATCTTACTTCTACGAAAAAGAAAAGGCCTCAAAGGGTATTTCGGTAATTTCTGTTCAGGAAACCGCTTATGGCTTTACCCCGGGTAGCACCACTAAATATGAGGTGGAATATGCCATAGAAGAAAAGGGTAAAACTCTTGATGCAACAGAGGATGATATGTATTTCATCATTCCAACAGAGAATTGTGTGATTCTCAGATATGCTTTTGAAAAATACAAGTTGGATTTTTACTTTAGTGATAATACCCTGGTTGCAACAGTGCTTACAGATACAGAGAATTGGACAATATAAAAAATTACGCATAGAAAAATCTATGGGGAATTTTTTTATCTTAATTATTTAAACGTTAAATCTGAAAAGAACAATGTCGCCATCTTGCATAACGTATTCTTTTCCTTCGCTTCGAACCAATCCTTTTTCTTTGGCTGCAACCATACTGCCACATTCCATAAGCGCCTCGAAAGAAACAACCTCTGCTCTGATAAAGCCCCTCTCAAAATCGGTATGAATTTTTCCTGCCGCCTGTGGTGCCTTTGTGCCCTTAACAATGGTCCAGGCTCTTACTTCAGGCTTTCCAGCAGTAAGATAAGAAATTAGACCTAAAAGGGAATAACAGGTTTTAATAAGTCGGTCAAGACCGGAATTTTCAAGTCCTAAATCAGAGAGGAAAAGTTCCTTTTCTTCTTTGTCAAGTCCTGCGATTTCTGCTTCAAGAGAAGCACAAATAGGAAGAGTCTCAGCGCCTGCTTTATCGGCAATTTCCTTAACCTTAAGGTAACGAGGATTGTCGTTAATTCCACTTGTAAAGTCGTCTTCACTCATATTACAAGCATAGATAACAGGCTTTAGGGAAAGAAGAGCAGTTGTATTTAAAACTTCCTTTTCGGTGTCGTCGTTAGGTGTAACTGCACGAGCAGGAATTCCGTTTTCAAGACTCTCTAAAAGACGCTTTAAAAAGTCAACTTCGCCTTGCATTTTCTTGTCGCCTTTAAGAGCTTTAGTTGCCTTGTCAAGACGGCGCTGCACCATTTCAATATCTGAGAAAATAAGTTCTAAATCAATGGTCTCAATATCACGCTCAGGGTCAACAGAGCCTTCAACGTGAATAATGTCGTCGTTTTCAAAGCATCT
>JAZNBQ010000083.1:0-2216 GCA_045587065.1 Acutalibacteraceae bacterium
ACCGCTTGGCCTCCGACTTAATTTATTAGAGTTGTTTCTCCTAAAAGTGTTTTTACCGAAAAGGAAAACGTTTTGTTTGAAGCTTCTGTTTTAAAAGCTGTATTTTTAAAAGAATTACCCATAAATACTTCCTTTGCAGAAAACAAAGCCCCTCTTAAAGACCTTTATCATAAACTTTGTTTAGGCTGTGACGGAGACGTTTGTCTCCCTTCCTTTGAAGTTTTTGCTCCTGACATTTCTCATCGACTGAGACATAACAGTGCTTCTGCTATCACTTCCAATTTTGGTGCAGCCTTATGCTTTACCTTTGATGGTGGCGGTGTTATAAGTGGCATATCGGTAGATAAAAATCTTCGTCAAAAAGGTCTTGGAAGCAAAATGTTAAATGAAATCTCCTCTCTTGTTGGGGGCAAGATTTTTGCTTGTACCCAAAAAGAAAACCAGGAATTTTACATAAAAAACGGCTTTACTCTTATTGGGGAAGCAGCAATTATAGAAATGGAACGTGCATAAATGAAAGAATTTTTCAATATTAATGAAAAACTTTTGAAAACAGGCGAAGAAGCAAGACAGATGTGTGAGCCTGTTTTTAAAGAAATTGATGAAACAACCCGCTATAATCAACAGAAGGTTCTGGCAGCTTTTATTAAAAATGGTGTTAGCGAATCTCATCTTGGCATTTCTACCGGCTACGGCTACGGAGACCGCGGAAGAGACACTCTCGAACAAGTTTTTGCCGACTGTGTTGGTGCAGAGGATTCTATTATAAGGCATAATTTCGTATCGGGAACACACGCTCTTACAGTTATGCTTTTTGGTGTGTTAAGACCAAATGATACCGTTCTTTGCCTTACCGGAAGACCTTACGACACCCTTATCGGCGTTTTGGGAATTGACTCTAAAACCGATGGAAGTCTTGCAGATTTTGGCATAGGCTTTGAACAGGTTGACCTTGACGATATGGGAGAACCTGATAAAGAAGAAATAGAAAAAAGACTTAGCCTTAAAAAATACAAGGCGGTTTACATACAAAGGTCTCGCGGTTATTCTTTAAGACCTTCTCTGACTGTAGAAAAAATCGGAGAGCTTGTAGAACTTGTTAAAGGCGTTTCCCCTGACACCTTAATTCTTGTGGACAACTGTTACGGAGAATTTGTCCAAAAAGACGAACCTTTAAGTGTTGGTGCCGACCTTATTGCAGGTTCATTAATAAAAAATCCCGGTGGCGGAATTGCGCCAACGGGTGGTTATATTGCAGGAAAAGCCGCTCTTGTAGAGCAATGCGCTTACCGTCTTACTGCTCCTGGTGTAGGCAAAGAGGTTGGTGCTTCTTTAGGCCACAACCGTGAACTTTATATGGGACTATTTGCCGCTCCTCATACCACAGGAGAAGCACTTAAATCTGCAGTTTTTGCGGCAGCTTTATTTAATAAACTTGGTTATGAATCTACTCCTGCTTACGATGCTAAGAGAGCCGATATTATTGAGAGCGTTCTTCTTAAGACACCTGAGGCACTGGTGGCTTTCTGTCAGGGTATGCAAAAGGGTGCTCCTGTAGACTCTTTTGTGGTACCGGAGCCTTGGGACATGCCCGGCTATGACACTCCGGTTATAATGGCGGCAGGTGCCTTTACCCTAGGTGCTTCCATTGAACTTTCTGCCGATGCACCTTTAAGAGAGCCTTATGCTGCTTGGCTTCAAGGCGGTCTTAACTTCCACAGTGCCGAAGCAGGAATTATGCTTGGAGCACAGAGCATGATTGATAAAGGAATTTTAAAATTATAGGAGATTTGAATTTATGGAAAAGATTTCGGAGCACAAGGCCTTATCATTACTGGAACTTCCTAACGGTTTTCTGTTTGCTTATTGCATAGAGGAATTAGAAGACCAGATGACAGTAGGTTATCAGATGGTTTCCTTTGATACAGGAAAAATCTCCAACGTATCAAAAAGCATTTATATGCTTACAAAGTTTGGTGCAGATTACAAAGCCTTTGAGAACAATATAAATAATTATCTTTCCTGTTCCGCAGTATTAATCGAGGGTGGAAAGGTTTTAGTTGTTGAACAAAATAAAAACGCCTATCTCTTTGGCAACAAGGAAACACCCTTGTGGTCAGGTAGTCTGCTTTACAAAAACTTTTCTCCTTCGGACATTGCCGTTTCCACAGATGCTCTTTGGGCAGCATACCGAGAGGAAAATGCGTTTATCAGAT
>JAZNBQ010000084.1:0-6164 GCA_045587065.1 Acutalibacteraceae bacterium
GTTGTGTGCGGAACAGTAAATGCAGTAAATTTAACAGACGGTCTTGATGGACTTGCAGCAAGTATAACTGTTGTTGTGAGTTTATTCTTTGCTTTGGTAGGACACATTTTCTCCAAAGAAGCCGCATATCTTTCATTGGCGGTAGTTGGCGGATGTATAGGTTTTTTAGTGTTTAACAAGTATCCTGCAAAGGTATTTATGGGTGACACAGGTTCTCTCTTTTTAGGCGGTGCTGTATCTGTTATTGCTGTTGGAATGGGAATGCCGTTAATATTGGTGATTGCAGGATTTGTTTATCTTTTTGAAACACTTTCTGTCATTTTACAGGTAGCATCATTTAAACTAACAGGAAAGAGAATTTTCAAAATGTCACCAATTCATCATCATTTTGAAATGTGTGGTTGGAGCGAAGAAAAAATTTGTTTTGTATTTTCATTTGTTGCAGCAATAAGTTGTGTAATTGCACTTTTGCCTATATATCTTAATTGGTAAGGAAAGGAGAATAACCTATGCCGAAAAAAAGTAAAAAAGAAGGCTTTAGCATTTGGCAAAAAGGAAAACTTGACTTAAGTTTTCTTGTTTTGGTGTTGGTTCTGATGTTAGTAGGACTTATAATGCTTTATTCGGCAAGTTATGCATATTCCTATACTTATTACGGAAACTCTTACAGATTTATATCAAGACAGGCAGGCTTTGCGGTGGTTGGCGTTGCAATAATGCTGCTTATGTCCAAAATCGATTATCATATATTCAAAAAACTTGCATGGCCAATATATATTATTACTGCAATAATGCTTGTAATGCTTCTTATAATGCCGCCAATGGTTAGCGGTATGGACGTTAAAAGATGGTTCGTTCTGGGTCCGATAAATTTCCAACCGTCAGAATTTGCTAAGTTTTCAATTATAGTTCTGTTTTCGGCCTGGCTTTCTGCAAATCCCGGAAAAATTAAGAATTTTAAAAATCTAGCCGGTCTTGTAGTGATTTTAGGAATAATGTGTGTTCTGGTAGTTCTGGAGCCCCATCTTTCCGCAACTGTGCTTATCTTCTTTATAGGACTTATACTTTTAATAGTTGGCGGAATGCCGCTTAAATGGTTGGGCCTTGGAGTTGGAATAGGAGCAGGCGGCGGAGCATTAGCAATTCTCTCCGGTGCGGTAGGCTATGGCTCAGACCGTATCAAATATTGGCTTGACCCTTGGGCAGACCCCAAAGGACTTGGTTATCAGACAATTCAGTCGCTGCTTGCTATTGGTTCAGGCGGACTTTTAGGCAGAGGAATAGGACAGTCAAGACAAAAATATCTTTGGGTTCCGGAGCCTCATAACGACTTTATTTTTGCAATAGTTTGTGAAGAACTTGGTATAATTGGAGCAATAGCTATAATCCTGCTGTTTTGCGCTCTTATATGGAGAGGCTTTACCATTGCTATGAGAGCTAAAGACCAGTTTGGCACCTTGCTTGCAGTGGGACTTACTTTCCAGGTAGGATTACAGGCGCTTTTAAATATTCTCGTTGTTACCAATACTATTCCAAATACAGGTATCAGTTTGCCATTCTTTAGTTATGGCGGTACGGCACTTATTATATTATTAGCCGAAATGGGCATTGTTTTATCGGTTTCCAGAGGAAGCTCAGTAGAAAAAGCCTAACTATTAAGGGGGTCTATAAATTGCATATTTTATTTGCAGGCGGTGGTACTGCCGGTCATATTAATCCTGCCCTTGCAGTAGCAGGACATCTTAAAAAGAAAGACCCCGGTATCAAAATCAGTTATATTGGAACTGCAAAAAAATTAGAGGCAAAATTAGTACCTGCGGCAGGGTATGATTTCTATACCATTGACGTAGCAGGTCTTCAGAGAAAACTTACACCCAAAAATATTGTAAGAAATATTGTGGCAGTAGAAAAAATGTTTTCTTCGTCAATTAAGGCAAGAAAATATTTAAAAGAACTTGCTCCTGATATAGTTGTAGGTACAGGGGGTTATGTTAGCGGACCTGTTTTAAGAGAAGCTGCCAAGCTGGGAATTAAAACTGCTATTCACGAGCAGAATGCTTTTCCGGGCATTACAACAAAGGCATTAGCGCCTAAAGCAGATAGAGTAATGCTTGCAATGAAAGAAGCAGAAAAGCATCTTAAATTAGATAAAAAACCAATAATTACAGGAAATCCTGTAAGACCGGAGCTTTTAGAGATTTCAAAAGAAGAGGCAAGAAAACTTTTGGGTCTTGATAACAGACCGTTAATACTCTCCTTTGGCGGTAGTCTGGGAGCCAGACCTATTAACGAGGCGGTAGCAGGTCTTATAGCCGCACATAACGGAAGCAAAAAGTATTATCATATTCACGGCACCGGTAAGGTCGGATTTGAATCTACAAAAGCTTTAATAGAAAGCAAATGCCAAAACGTAGCAGAAGAAATTACAATTAGAGAATATATTGATAATATGAACCTTTGCATGGCGGCGGCAGATATAGTTATTTGCCGAGCAGGTGCTATCACATTAAGTGAACTTCAGTCATGCGGAAAAGCATCTGTCCTTATTCCGTCTCCTTACGTTGCAGAAAATCATCAGTATCACAATGCAATGTCACTTAAAAACGTTGGTGCTGCAGAGGTTATCGAGGAAAAAGATTTAACTCCGGAACTTCTGATAGAGAAGGTGACAGGTCTTTTAGATAATCCTACAAAGCTAAAGAAAATGGAGGACTGTGCCTTAAAATCTGCAATTAGTGACGCTAATGAGCGTATAGCAAAGGTAATATTGGAGCTTTACGAACAAAAATAAACACCCGGCATAGTATGAAATAGAGTTTTTTGTTTCATACGAAAGGGTGCTTGTATATGAAAATATTCGTGGAGGGCGGAACGCCGCTTAATGGTGAGACAACCGTCCATGGAGCGAAAAATAGCGCGTTACCAATTTTAGCCGCAACACTACTTATAGAAGGTCAATCTGTTATACATAATTGTCCGCGACTTTCTGACGTAGATGTTTCAATTAAAATATTAGAAAAACTTGGTTGCAAGTGTAAAAGGGAAGAGGACACGGTTATTGTTGATGCAACAAGCGTCTCATGTGACAGAATCCCTGATAACCTTATGAGAGAAATGCGTTCGTCAGTAGTTTTTTTGGGCGCTATTCTTTCGCGTTGTAAAAGTGCAACGGTAAGTAGCCCGGGTGGTTGCGAATTAGGACCAAGACCTATCGACCTTCATTTAAGCGCACTTAATGAACTAGGGTATACGGTCAACGAAAATCACGGTTTTATTACTTGCGTAAAAGAAGAAAAAACTGCAGCTGCAGTAATAAATCTGCCTTTTGCAAGCGTAGGTGCGACGGAAAATGCGATTTTAGCCAGTTGCAAATTAAACGGCAAAACCGTTATTCACGGCGCAGCCAAGGAACCTGAAATCTGTGACCTTGCAGATTTTTTAAACAGTGCAGGGGCTAAAATATACGGCGCAGGTTCAGATACAATAGAGATATACGGAGTTGACAAACTCTTTGCTACCGAACATAGCGTTATACCTGATAGAATTGTAGCGGCAACCTATATGTCGGCAGCTGCTATAACAGGGGGAGAAATAATTTTAAAGGGTATTGTACCTTCTCATCTTAATTACGTGTTAAAGTCCTTTAAAGAGGCAGGTTGCAAAATTACTTTGCAGGGCAACGCGGTTAAATTTGCTTCTCCAAACGTATTAAAAAGAATTCCTCTTACAAAAACAGTTGTTTACCCGGGATTTCCAACCGATGCGGGTCCTTGCTTGGTAGCAATGCTTACAGTGGCGCAAGGCACGTCGGTTTTTGTTGAAAACATTTTTGAAAATCGTTTTAAATATATAGATGAACTTAAACGACTGGGTGCTAAAATAAGCATTCAGAACAAAGTAGCAGTAATCGAGGGGGTCAAAAGCCTTTCGGGAGCCAGAGTAGAAGCTACCGACTTGAGAGGCGGCGCGGCCCTTACAGTTGCCGCTCTTGCCGCACGAGGCAGAACTGAAATCGGAGAAATTCATCATATAGAAAGAGGCTACGAAGATATAACCTTGGTTTTATCTTCACTTGGAGCTAAAATTATAAAGGAATGATAAAATGAACGAAAAGAATATAAGAGAAAGGGAACGTAGAGAGGCTGCGAAAAAAGCAGCTATCAGAAAGAAAAAGCGTCGCAGAAGACGTCGTATTGTTGCACTTTTTGTTTTCCTTTTAATTTCGGCTATTGTCCTTTATATTCTTAGTCTTACAGTTTTCTTTAAAATAGACGGCATAACCGTAGAAAATAACGCCATCTATTCTGAAGGAGAGATTATTTCTGCGGCAGGGGTAAAGCCGGGAGATAATCTGTTTGCAATAAATTCTACAAAACTGGAAAAGAAAATTACTGAAGCACTGCCTTTTGTAGAGCAGGTCAAACTCAAAAAGCAACTTCCTTCTAAGCTTTCTTTAGATATTACCGAAACAAAAGAGGAAGTGTGCTACTATAAAGATGGCGTATATTACGCAGGAGACATACAGGGTAAAATTCTTAAAGAATATAGCGAAAAGCCCGCTGATTTAATTCTTATTAAAACTTCAGCCGAAGTACAGATAGAAATAGGGAAATATATAAATTATTCGGTTGATGAAGAGAAAGAATTGGTAAACAAGCATTTCCGGTTAGCGGAGCAATACGGCTACTTGCTTAATACAATAGACGTTAGTGACATATATAATTCAAAAATCAAAATCGACCAAAGATTTATTGCTGAGTTTGGTTCATATAGTAATTTAGAGCCAAAAGCCGCACACCTTGGAGCAATGTTAAAACAAATGGAAGCCAAGAAAACAGGTATAATAGACCTTAAAGTCTGGACACCTGAAAAGGCCGAAGCCTTTTTTTCGGAAAGGTCCATAGAAGGTCTTGAATAAAAAAACAAAAAAAATGTATTTTCCTATTGAAATTTCATATTTAGTATGATATTATTGTTTTGTGTAGTTACAAACTAGCAGAAATATGCATTTAGAAGATAATACATAAATGGAGGAAGTAAAAATGGCATTTGATATGACAAGCGAGTTAGACAGCGAAGTAGTTCAAATTAAAGTAGTAGGTGTAGGCGGCGGCGGCGGAAACGCAATCAACCGAATGGTTGATGCAGGTATCCGTGGCGTAGAATTTGTTGCAATAAACACCGATAAAGCTGCGTTGTACAAATCAAAGGCAAATACTAAAATTCAAATTGGTGATAAAACAACAGCAGGTAAGGGTGCAGGCGCAAATCCTGAAAAGGGCCGCAACGCTGCTGAAGAATCTAAAGATGAAATTGCTGCAGCAATTCGCAATGCAGATATGATATTCCTTACCGCAGGTATGGGTGGCGGAACCGGTACAGGTGCTGCTCCTGTAGTTGCTCAGATTGCTAAAGAGCTTGGAATCCTTACAGTAGGTATCGTAACAAAGCCTTTCGCATTTGAAGGTAAAACTCGTATGACTCAGGCTGAAGAGGGTATTGCCAGACTTAGCGAACACGTAGACAGCCTTGTAGTTATTCCAAATGAGCGCTTAAAGTATGTTTCTGAAGAGAAGATTACCTTTAAGAATGCATTCATTATTGCAGACGATGTTCTTCGTCAGGGCGTACAGAGCATTTCTGAACTTATTAACGTTACAGCTCTTGTTAACCTCGCCTTTGCAGACGTAACAACTATCATGAAGGATGCAGGCTATGCACATATGGGCGTTGGCGTTGCTACCGGTAGAGATAAGGCAGAACAGGCAGCTCGTGCAGCAGTTACCAGTCCTCTTATCGAGACCTCTATGCAGAATGCCCGCGGTGTTATCATCAGCATCACAGGTTCTGACGATATCGGTCTTGAAGAGGTTGAGATGGCTTCTTCAATCATTGCTGAAATGGCACATCCGGATGCAACAATTATTTGGGGTGCTCAGCTTGATGATACTCTTGAAGATACAATCCGTGTTACTGTTGTTGCAACAGGACTTGGAGAAGAAAAGAAGAAGGAAGCATCATCTCCTGCTCTTGAGTCAATCCTTTCATCTTCTTCTGAAGAGGATGACGGAGATTACGTTGACGTAATTAATCTTTTCAATAAATAATTCAGTTTTTCAAATTCAGCAACTAAGCAGTTATTCTGCTTAGTTGCATTTTTTTAT
>JAZNBQ010000085.1:0-15795 GCA_045587065.1 Acutalibacteraceae bacterium
GACCCTTATATTTTTTAAAAACAGTGGAAAAGTAATAAACGTTTTCGTAACCGCAAAGCTCTGCCACCTCAGAGACGTTATATTTTTCAATACTGAAAAGCTCGCAGGCGTAGTTTATTTTAAGCTCAGTTAAGTATTTTATTGGGGGAACACCATATCTTGAAATAAAGACTTTTTTAAAATAAGAGTAGGAAAAACCTGTGCATTTTGCAAGTTCGTCAAAGGAGAAGTCTTTGTCACAAAAATGTTCTGACATATATTCTTGAATTTTCAGAAAAAAGTCGTTGTTTTTATGCTTGGTGTAACTGCTTTGTTGTTTTAAAACACAGCGTAAAATTTCGTAGAAAAGGCCCATAGCTTTTAAATAATAACCTTTTCTTTTTACCGTCCATACTCTATATATTGTCTCAAATTCGGTTTTAAGGTTTTTATTTTGAAGCGGAATGTGTACGGCTTCTTTTGGAAGAGGGTCATTAGTTTCAAAATAGACGTTGTAAACGCCAAATTCCTTGTTAGAAACGATATGGTATTTTTGATTATTTATGCCTTTGGGCAGATAAACCACATCTCCTGTTTTTACATAAAAACTTTTATCTGCGAATTCAAGGCGCAAATCGCCTTTGTAAAAATACATTAGTTCGTGGGTGGGTAAACACCCTTTGAATTTATGAATTTTGTTATATTGAGGATTATAATTTGTAACAAATCGAATTTGGCTAACGTTGAATTTTTCGTCTTTGAACAACATATTTTACCGAAAACCCCCTAAAATTATAGCATATCTTAATTATAAGTTAGATATTGCAGTTTTTCAAGATTAAAATATGGAATCATAAATTATAAAAAATCATTTTTTACATTTTCTAAGAGCTCTGTAACTGATATACTGTAAGAGTGAAGGGAGTAGATTTTATGAAATTTATGGTAGGCTGCAACTATTGGGCATCTAATGCCGGAGTAGATATGTGGCGAAACTTTAATATCAAGGCTATTGAAAAGGATTTGAAAATACTTTCAAGTCATGGTGTGGAATATATGCGCGTTTTCCCTCTTTGGAGAGATTTCCAACCTGTTATGCCCAATATTGGCGGTGGCGGTGTTATTAAAGACTTTGTATTAGAGGGTGGTAAAAAACCTGAAAATCCATATTACCTTGACGAAACAATGATGGAACGCTTTGGTAAGTTTTTGGACCTTTGCGATAAATACGGTATTAAGCTTGTTGTTGGTATAATAACCGGTTGGATGAGCGGTGGATTATTTGTTCCATCTGCTCTTTACAACAAAGACGTTTTGCAAGACCAAATGGCAATATATTTTGAGCAGCTTTTTATTAAGGGCTTTGTTTCAAGGTTTAAAGACCGCGACGCTATTTACGCATGGGATTTAGGTAACGAGTGCAACTGTGCAGGTGGTTGCGGAAGATTTACCCCTGCTTTTTGGACGGCAATAATTTCTAACGCAATTCGCTCAGCCGACCCCAGTCGACCTGTAGTTTCGGGTATGCACGGTCTTCGTTTGGAAGAAAGATGGAAAATTCAAGACCAGGCAGAGTTTACTGATATTTTAACAACTCATCCGTATCCTTTCTGGTGTAATCATACTACTATTGACGAGACTCTTTCTTTCAGAACAACCATGCATGCCACTACCGAGACAAAGTTTTATTCAGATATTAGCGGCAAACCCTGTATGGCGGAAGAAATAGGAACCATGGGTCCTATGGTATGCAGTGATGAAAAAGCAGCAGATTTCCTTAGACTCAATATGTTCTCCCTATGGGCAAACGGCTCATCAGGTGTTATGTGGTGGTGCAACAGTGACCAAAATCTTCTTGAAACCTTCCCATATACAGTTCAGATGGTAGAGCGTGAACTTGGACTCATGGACGACCATTATAAACCCAAGCCTGTGCTTAAAGAGATGAAAAAATTCTCTGAGTTTATGAACAACAATAACATTACTTTGCCCAAAGCAAAGGAACATGGTGTTTGTTTATTAACCAAGAATCAGGACCAATGGGGTGCAGCCTATATGACCTACTGTCTTGCAAAATCGGTAGGACTTAACCTTAAATTTTCTTATGCAATGGAGCAGGAACTGCCTGAATCGGATTTGTATTTAGTTCCGTCTCCTACAGGGCAGACTCCTTTTAGCAAAGAGACCTACGATAAACTAAAGGAGAAGGTATATAACGGCGCAGACCTGTATATCTCTGCAGGAAGGGTCTTTCTTGAAGGATTTGAGGATTTTGTAGGTTTAAAGGTTATAGATTCCTACGCTTTTGCTGAAACCAGAACTGTGAATCTTGAGGGAGAGGAAATACCTTTCTACCGTGCTTTTACAAGAAAATACATACCTGTAACTGCAAAGGTTATTGCTACTGATGATAGCGGTAATCCATCGGTTACCGTTAATAAATACGGCAAGGGAAGAGTTTTCTTTGTGGATGCTCCTGTTGAGCTTAACATGACGAGTATGCACAACGCCTTTAGCGGTAAGTTTGAAAAACTTTATGAGGTTGTTTTCAAAGACTATATTGCAAAACTTCCGGTAAGCATTGATGCAAAGGATGTTGTTTATACAATAAACGAGGATGAGGGAAACAGCTACTTTGTGGCTATAAACCACTCTCAATGTGAAAAAGCAATTAATCTCGACCTGAAGGGTAACTACCAAATAGAAGAGGTTGTTTATGGTAACAAGGAAACAATAAAACCATACGACGCCGTTATACTAAAACTTAAAAAAGCATAAATCAAAAGTGAGGTGAACTTTGTTCACCTCACTTTTTTATTTTATTACCTTAAACAAATCCTTTAAGGATGGGTAGATTTCTCTGAATTTGTTATACTGTTTCTCGTAACGGGCAGATATTTCTTTGTCTGGCGTTAAGGTTTTCTTTACTTTTACAAAGGCTTTGGTACATTCCTTAACGTTTTCAAATTCATTACAGCCTACCATTGCAAGCATTGCGGCGCCATAGCCTGGTCCTTGCTCGGTTTGGAGAAGGGTAATATCAATATTAAGGACATTACAAAGAATTTTTTGCCACAAGGGAGATTTTGCCCCTCCACCGCAAAGATTACTTGAGGAAATGTTAAGTCCTTGAGATTTTGCAATTTCAAAATTATCGCGAATGGCGAAGGCAACACCCTCAAGTACGGCAAGTAACATATCTTCGCGCTTTGTGTCCATTAGCATACCAATAAAGGTGCCTCTTGCATCAGTGTCATTTATAGGACTGCGCTCTCCCATAAGGTAAGGAAGGAAGAAGACGTCGTTTCTGCCGAGATTCTCATCGGTTATGACAGATTCCTCTGCTATATAGTCCTCTGTGCCTAAAATATCGCTGCAAAACCATTTGTTGCAGGATGCTGCAGAAAGTATACAGGCCATAAGATGATATTCTCCGCTTGCGTGGCAAAAATAATGAAGAGCATTGTTTTTGTCAACCGAGAATTTATATGAAGAAATAAATGCAGTACCTGAAGTGCCAAGAGAAATATTGCATTGGCCGTCCGATACGGTGCCTGTGCCGATAGCCGCCGCGGCGTTATCACCTGCACCTGCTACAACCTTTGTTTTACTGTTTAAACCTAAAAGAGCAGCGACGTCACTTTTAAGAGTTCCTACAGTTTCATAGCTTTCGTACAGTTTGGGGAGTAGGGTCTCAGAAATGCCGCAAATTCGCAGCATGTCCTCAGACCATTTTTTATTCTTGACATCGAGAAGCAGCATTCCGGATGCGTCGGAATAATCGGTACAAAATGTTCCTGTAAGCATAAAATTCAGATAATCTTTTGGAAGCATTATTTTATTGATTTTTTTAAAGTTTTCAGGCTCGTTATCTTTAACCCATAAAATTTTAGGGGCAGTAAAACCGGCAAAGGCAATATTAGCAGTAAGACTTGATAGTTTTTCTTTGCCTATTTTTTCGTTCAGATAAGCGGTCTCCTTTTCTGTTCTGCCGTCATTCCAAAGAATTGCAGGGCGAATAACCTTATCGTTTTCATCTAAAATAACGAGGCCGTGCATCTGGCCACCTGCGCCAATACCTAAAATGTCATCAGGGTCAACGCCTTTAATTAATTCTTTTACACCCAAAACAAAGGCTTCCCACCAGTTTTCAGGATTTTGTTCACTCCAACCGGGTTTTGGGAACGAAACGTCGTAAGAGCGTGATACGGTGTTTTTAATCTCTCCGTCCTTTGAGACTAAAAGAAGTTTTAAAGCCGAGGTTCCAAGGTCGGCGCCAATAAAATATTTCATTGGGAGTCCCCCTTATGTTTTTTATCAGTATAATATAAATTTTTGTAAAGTAAAAGCAATAAAAATTAAAAGCGAGGTGATTTTCACCTCGCTTTTTTTAGAAGATATTTAATTTCTTTTCTTCATTTAATAATTTAATGTAATTCATACCCTCTATAATATCTTTTTTAGGGTCATCGCCTGTTTCGCGCTCAATGGTAAGGAATCCGTCGAAACCAATTTCTTTTAAAGCGGTAAGATATTTTTGGAAACCAACGTCGCCCGTTCCAAGAGGAGTTTCAATAAAGTAATCGGCAACGTTAAGCGCTTCGATTCCACCCTCTGCAAAGCAGTCGTAAATCTCTTTAGGGTTGGATTTTTTAAGCATTTTACCATCTTTAAGGTGTGTATGAACAATATAATCCTTTAAAAGATATACTGCTTCGGTTGGGTCCTGACCTGTAACCATTACAAAGTTTGCAGGGTCAAGGTTTACACCAACGCCACCTTTGGTTTTAGAAACAAAGTTATAAAGAGTTGGTGCGGTTTCAGGACCTGTTTCAATTGCAAGGGTAATGCCTTTTTCTTTTGCATAAAGACCGCACTCTGTAAGGGCATTTAGCATAACCTTAAAAACAGGGTCGTTTTCATCAGCAGGAATAACACCAATATGGGTAGTAATTACCTTGGTGCCAAATTCCGCTCCTAAATCAATAATAGCCTTGGTTTTTTCAATTCTTTCAGGTACTTCCTCTGCATTTTCAAAACCGTGACCGCCCATATCTCCGCAAAGAGCAGAAATAACAAGACCGTTTTTCTCTAAAAGAGCCTTTATTTCGGATTTTTTTGTTTCGGTCAGAGTCTCAGGAGAAAATTCTCCACTTGTGGCATAAACCTGAACGCCGCTAAGCTCTAAACTTTTAGCAATTTCCAGGCTTTCTTCTAAATTCTTTTTAAAACAGTCAGTAATAACACCGATTTTCATAATAGTTACTCCTTAAAGCAATTCAATCCACTGATTTGGGGTGTCCTGAGCCTTGATAACAGCTTCGCGTATTTTCATAACCTCAAGAGTTTCACATCCGCAGAAATCAGTTTCGCCTGTTTCGAAGAATGTAAGAATCTTTTTCATAAGGTTCATAAAGAATGGAGAACGAATAGCGGTAGGATTATCGTTTATATCGTCTCCTTTGGCAATTCCAAAGCCGTTAGAACTGTTATAATGAAGTTTAGCAGTTCTTCCCTCGGAGAAAACAATGTTTACAACAACCTGGCCATCTTCTTCAGAAAGCATAATCTTCTCGGCACCGCGTCCTAAAACCTTTACGGCAATTTCTATCTGATGAATAATATATTCCGGAAGATTTCCGCCGCCACCTTTAACAGAGATGTTTTTCTCTCCTTTAAAGGCATCAAGCTCTTCTCCATAACGCAAAGCAGATGTAGAGAAGAATGGAGTGTTGTATTTTTCAGAAATTTCAAAAATTTTCTTTGCAGTAGCAAAATCAGGCGCAAAGGTCTTGTCAACGTAGATGCGCTTTCCGCATTTAAAGGCTTCTTCAACGTAGCCTAAATGTTTTTCAGGATTAGATGGAGCAAGAATTACAATGTTGTCGCACTTTTGGCAAAGTTCTTCAATAGTTTCGCATTTCTCTACGCCAAAGTCCTTACACCAGGTATCAGTATCTCTGCCGTCAAATTCAGAGTCGTCTTTTTCTGCCCAAGCATAGCAGATTTCATAATCAAGGCCTAACTCTTCGCCTACCTGTTTCATCCAGGCAGGATAATTGTTTGCGTGCCATTCGCTAATATAGTAATCAATAAAACCTATTTTTTTCATACGGAAATACTCCTTTATTTAATAGTATCTATAGGTGTGATAACCTTGTTCTGCATAGAGTATTCTGCAGTTTTGGCTACCTTGAAGGAACTTAAAACCTCGTCCAAGGAAATGGTTGGCGGAGTATCATTTTCTATCATATCTATAAGAGCGGATAGTTGGGCGTACATATCTTTATAAGGCGCATCAATATTTATGGTTTTATATTCGCCTGTTTCAGAAAAGTGTACTTCGATGAGGTCGCCTTCTTCGTGATTTCCTGTTCTGTCGTTTTTGAGAGTGAATTTTATATGGCCTTTGGTGCCGATAAATTCTTTTTCGTTACAGTAAGGCAGGTTTTTGCTCCAACCACCTTCATAATAGCCGGTACAACCGTTTGCCATTTTGACAAATACAACGTCGTAGTTGTTGTGAGTGCAATCATCGTCAAGACGGGTATCAAAGCCTGTTACGCTAACAATAGGGGAGCCGCTGAACCACTGCATTACGTCAAAATAATGAACGCCGCAGTCAACCGCAGGAGAACAGTCGTCTAAAAGACGTTGGTATCTCTCCCAGTTTTTAGCGTGATGATTCTGAACAACACGAATAAGCTTTAGGTCGCCAATAACGCCCTGCTGTATTAAGTCGTGCATCTTTTGATAGCTTTTATTGTGACGAAGAATATGGGCTACCAAAAGCTTTGAAGAAGAATTCTTTGCAAGTTCACAGAACTTTTTACCTTCTTCATAACTGGTTGCAATAGGCTTTTCGCACAGAACGTGTTTGCCGTGGTTTAGGGCAAATTCTGTAATGGGGTAATGAGTATCTACGTTGGTAGCAATAATTACGATATCGGTTTTATCAAGACCAACGAATTCTTTGTAATCGGTACCATAAGTTTCTGCACCATATTTAAAAGCAAATTCTTTAGCACGATTTTCATCAATGTCTACTACCGCGAAAACGTTTATGTTTTCGCGATAATAGATATCTTCCATATGCTGAGCGCCTATGTAACCGCAGCCCACTAAAACAACATTGTATTTTTTCATTTTAACACAACCAAAATTTATAGTTTAATTTCCTTTTTAGCATCTGAAGACGCATATAGAGCATCCAAAAGTTTAGCGCTTTCCAGAATGTTATCAATATGGCTCTTTGTTTTAACGCCTGTATCAGTAGATTCTAAGAAAGCCTTATCTTCGCAAAGATACATGTTAGGAATATCATATTCAGGATTAATTTCTTCCAGTGTTTCGCCACTGTAGTAGGTAAATTTGCCGCCATATGTAAGACGAGCGCCGCCTTTGTCACCTAAGAAGTCTATGAACATTTCGTTTTTGTTAATGTTCTGAGCCCATGCTCCGTTGAAGGAGATGCTTGCCTTATCGGTTCTGATGTGACCTGAAATATAGTCGTCAACGTCGTTAGTACCATTTTCGATATCTGCGGTATCTTCTGCCCACATACCGTAATATTTATAAGCTTTCATATCTTTAGCCATTTCGGTATAAGCGTCGCAGGTAACTGTGTTAAGCTTTGCGCCGCCTAAAATGTAAAGGATTAAATCGAGGAAGTGTACACCCCAGTCAATCAAAACACCGCCGCCAGATTGAGCTTTTGTAGTAAAAGCGCCGCCAAGTCCGGGAATGCAACGGAAGTTTCTGAAAGAACAGTAAACGTGATAGATGTTACCGAATTTACCTTCTCTGTTCCACTCTTCAAGCAATTCAACAGATTTCTGATAACGGTTGCAAACACCAATGTTAAGCATTTTGCCTTGTTTGTTTGCTTCGTCTGCCATTTCTTTTGAAAGAGCATAGTTTACAGTGATTGGCTTTTCGCAGAAAACGTGTTTGCCGGCTTTTAATGCGTCCATAGTAATTGTGTAATGGGCATAGTTTGGAGTAAGCACGAAAATAGCCTCTACTTCAGGGTCAGCAAGAGCTACCTTGTAGTCCTCAATAACCTCTTCGATAATTGGAAAATCTTCTTTTGCCTTTTCTGCCTTGCTTAAGATAATGTCGCAGGCATATTTGATGCGAAGATTTTCAATTTGAGATAGTGCAGGAAAATGTTGTAATTTTGCAATTCTTCCGCAACCGATAACAGCAATAGTTTTCATAAAAGTAATTCCTTTCATTATTAAATGGGGATGCTATGTTTTATAAGTTTATTTTAACTAAAATTTCGCCTTTTGTATTTATCATAAAAGCTATTGAAATTTATCATTTTTTATGATATTATACTAAATAATGATAAATTTCAAGGAGAAAGAAATGTCCAAGTATATATTTCACGATAATAACGCATTTTCATATAATCCGCTTCCTTGTGGAGACTATTTGCTTTATCAGGTGGGAGAAATGTTCTGCAAGGACGATGCAGTTATAACCCCACATATTCAGACCTGTTTTGAAGTGACCTTTGTTGTAGACGGAAAGGGGGAAATTTTCGCATCAAAGGGAGAAAAAATTTCCACAGGCGATTGCTTTTTTTCCATAATAGATGAAAAACACGCCATTAATTCTGAAAAAGAAAACCCCTTAAGATTCCATTTTTTAGGATTTACACCCCTTCCCGCAACCTTAGGAGAAAAATACGTTTCAATAATAGAAAAACATATTGAGGATAAAGAAAAAAGGGTAATAAGTCTGCCACACATCCACGAAGACCTTGATAATATTCTTTCTGAAATCAAAGAAATCGATTTTCTGTCAAGAGAATCGGTAAGTCTTTCCATATCAAAAATACTTATTGAAATAATAAGAGCCTATGCTCCTCAAAAGGGTAGAAACATATCGGAAGAAATTGATACTGATTCTATGCTCGTTTACAGAATTATTGATTATTTAGATGAGAATATATACACAATTAAAACATTAAACGAACTGGAGGATGAGTTTAATTACAGCTACAATTATCTTTCGTCAGTATTTTCAAGAACTACTAATTTTTCTATTAATGAATATTATTTAAAACTTAAAATGGGAAGAGCTATGGAATTTCTTCAAAAGGGAATCTCTGTTACCGCAGTAAGTGAAAAATTAAACTATTCTTCCATACATAATTTTTCAAGAGCTTTTAAAAAGTATTTTGGTGTAAACCCAAAAGATGTAGAAAAAATATAAAAAAGAGCGATGTGAAGTACATCGCTCTTTTAATTTTATTATTCCTTTGGTTCTTCTGTTGCGTCAGCTACAGTTTCCTCAGGCTTTTTGGTAAATACGATTATTGCGGCTACACCGGCAGCAATTAAAATAACTGCGGCTACTGCAATAACTGCGATAAGAACAGTGTTGTTGCCGTTATCTTTGTCCTTGTTGTTATCTTTGTTTTCGGTGACGGAACCAATGGTTTCGTTGGTATTAGTGCCCATAACTACTGTAGACGAAGTTTGGTCGGCAGAGTTGGTGTTGGTATTAGCGTTTGCGTTGGTGTTAGTATTAGTGTTAGTGTTTGGCTTGTTAACAACCGAAGAGGTTGTTCCCTGTGCTTTTGAAGAGGTTGTTCCTTGAACCTTTGAAGCGGTTGTTCCCTGGTTGGAAGAAGAAACTGTGGTTGTGTTTTTAGAAGTGGTTGAACCAGTTGCAGGAATTTCCTTGCCACTTTCTATTATATGGCTGCAAACGGTGCAAATGGTATCGCCGGTATAACCTGCGCTTGTTTCTGTTGCAGGTCTTTCATTTGCTTTTTTGGGAGTATGCTTCTCTGTGGTGCCTTCTTTAGTGCCACAACTACATTGTTTCCAGTGACCGTTAGCATCGGATTGATATTGGAAACTGCATTTTTCAAAAACGGCAGTAATGGTGTAGTCTTTGTCTGTAGTAAAAGCGTAAGAATATGATGCGCCTAAAAACTTACCGTCTTTTTTCCAGCCTGCTAAATGGTAGCCTTTGTTGGCCGCTGCATTAAAGTTTACAAGAGAATCCTTTTGGTATTGCTTTGAGGAGGTGGTTATAAGACCGTAGTCATCAGACATGGTGCCACCTTCTGCAGGCTCTACAACAAGAGTAAAAGTGCAGGTGTCTGCCGCTAAAACAGAGGTTGAAAGAAGAGTAAACAGCAGCATTACACAGAAAAATAAACTAAGAAATTTTTTCATAATTTAAACGCCTCTTTTTTTAAAGTATTTTTGTTTATTATAACATACAAAAAAAATCTTTACAACAACTTTTTATTGTTGACAAAGCCTATTTGCAGAATTATAATTTACTTAAAAATAAAAGCAAAGTGGGTGCTTTATATGAATATTAAAAACAAAAAAATGGTTTTCCTTGGAGATAGCATTACTGCCCCAGGTTACGCCGGTACAGATGAAAAAACTATTTATTGGGGAAGATTCGCAGAGAACGACGGATGCGCCGTTACTCACAATGCTATTGGCGGCTCAAAAATAGCCCAGTCTCAACCTCTTGACCCTGACAGACCTTATTTTTTATCAAGAGTTCCAAAACTTCCTGAAGAGACGGATGTTGTTGTTGTTTTCGGTGGAACAAACGATTACGGTAGCGGAAGCAATCCAACAGGTAAAATGAGTGACAGAATAGACGATACTTTCTATGGCGCAGTACATAATTTAATGTTAGCCCTTATAAATAAATATCCTAAATCCACTATTGTTTTTATGACACCTTTACATAGATTAAATGAACATAATGAATATAACGAGCGCGGAATCAGAAACGTAGGTTGCCTTGAGACCTACGTGAATATTATTAAAGAGGTTGCGGCTTATTACGCTATACCTGTTCTTGATTTGTACAGGACAAGTGGTTTACAACCTGACGTTCCTGTTTTAAGAGAGCTTTATATGCCTGATGGACTTCATCCAAATCCTGCAGGTCATGAATTAATTTATAACAGGCTAAAAGGTTTCCTTGAGACTTTATAAAATGCAAAAAGCAGTGGTAACACCACTGCTTTTTTTAATTATTTTCGGTGTAGTCAAGGTCGAACTCAACCACACAAACGTAGGTTGGGTCTATAGACCTGGCGATTTCGCCGATTTTTTCTTTTAGTTCTTTTGGTGTGAGAAAGAAACCTAAAGGTAAAACCACGTCAAAAATCAGATTTGTCTGTTTTTCGGTTTTAGGTGTCATTCTGAAATCGTGGAGATTAAGACGAGGGTCTATTTTTATAAGTTCGCTAAGCATTTTTTCTTTTGCTTCGTTTAATTTTTCGTTGTTGGTCTCCACAGGGTCCATATGTATGGTAAGAACTATGCCAAGTTTCTCTGCCACAAGTTTTTCGCAAAGGTCTACCTGTTCGTGACATTTTACAATATCGGTATTGGCAGGAACCTCTACGTGAACCGAAGCAAAGCATCTTCCCGGTCCGTAGTTATGAGGAACAAGGTCGTGGATTCCAAGGAAGGTATCAAAGGTCATAATCTCTTTTTCAATAGCAAGAGCGGTTTCTTTATCTAAAGGCTCCCCAAGAAGAGGGTCCAAAGTTTCCTTTGCCGTTTTAATGCCTGAATAAAGAATAAAGATAGACATTAAAAGTCCTATATAAGCGTCTATGTTGATGTTTGCTATCATCATAACGATTACAGAAACTAAAATAGCCAATGTTGTAAGGGCATCGTTAAGACTGTCCTGTGCGGTGGCTTTAAGAGCCTTGGAGGAAATCTTTTTTGCAAGAGCGTTATTGAATAAATAAAGGAGAAGTTTTGCAATAATAGATGCTGCAAGAATTATTATGGAAATAATAGTAAAGGTTATAGCTTCAGGGTGTAAAATCTTGGTTACTGAGCTTTTAAAAAGCTCTACACCTACAAGTAGAATAAGACCCGACACTATAAATGCCGAAACATATTCAATTCTGCCGTGGCCGTAAGGATGGTCCGGGTCGGCAGGCTTAGCAGCCAGATGGAATCCACAAAGTACAATTATGGAAGAGCCCATGTCCGAAAGGTTGTTAAGGGCGTCTGCCGTAATGGAGATAGAGCCTGAAACAATACCTGCCAGAAGTTTGAAACCAAAAAGGAAAAGATTGCAGATAATTGTAATGATACCTGAAAGCTTGCCAAATTTTTCCCTTACATTAATATCTTCGGTTTGCTCGTAGTTTTTTATAAATGTTTTAACAATTAAATCTACCATTAATTTTTACTTCCCTTTGCACCTTTGCTGCCAAAAGATACGTTTGATAAAATGTTTGTATCTATGGTAAAGGTAAGATTTTCTTTGTCGCGATTACGCTTAAAGGCATATTCAATAAGTTTGTTTATAAGCTTACTGTAAGGCATATCGGTAGCTTCCCAAAGATAGAAGGAGAGGGAGCCGGGTATGGTGTTGATTTCGTTGACGTAAACCTTATCGGAGTCTGTTGTATCAAGCATAAAGTCAATTCTTACAACGCCGTTTGCACCAAGAGCCTTAAATACTTTTTTTGCAAGTTCTTTTATTTCTTGGGTTTTTTCATCAGGCAATTCCGCAGGAAGCTTTCTGCCTAAAGATGCCATACCTTTAGAACCTTTGTTGCCGCCTAAATATTTTTCTGCATAAGACAAAATCTCGTCGTGAGAAATAGGTTCTTCTAAGGTAGAAGCAAAACATTCGGTACTGTCTCCTAAAACAGAGCAGTTGATTTCTCGTAAATTTTCAATTGCTTTTTCCACTAAAACTTTGTCAGAGAAGGAAACCGCAAGGTCAATAGCATCTAAAAGAGAGTTTTTATCGGCCGCTTTGGAAATTCCAACACTGGAGCCTAAATTTATAGGCTTTACAATAACAGGGTAACCAATGGATTTTTCTATATCAGAAATTATTTCATCTCTTCTTTGGGCATATTCTCTTGAATAAAATTTTATGCAAGAGAGAACGGGTAAACCTGCAGATTTCATAACGTCTTTAAAAATTGCTTTATCCATTCCAACGGCGGAGGAGATGATGTCGCAACCAACGTAAGGGAGACCTAAAAACTCAAGATAGCCTTGAATTGTTCCGTCCTCACAGTTGGTGCCGTGAACCACCGGAAAAGCAACGTTTATTACAATGTCTTTCTTTTTGGAAAAAAGGGAAGTTTCAAGAAAATGAAGAACTACGTCGTCACCCTTTCTGATAAGAGAAACAGGGGAGGCGTTTTTAAGAAGAGATTTTAAATCTCTGAAGGGCTCAACCTCCAACATAGCATCGCTGGTGTAAAGTTCTCCCTTTTTGGTAACGTAAACCGGAACTACGTCGTATAATTCCTTGTCAACCGCTCTCATTGCCTGAACGGCAGAGATAATTGAAACCTCATGCTCTACTGATGGGCATCCAAATAAAAAAGCAACTGTTGTTTTCATAATAACACTATCCTTAATTCAAATAATTGTCAGGCAAATCATTCTCTAGTAAAACTATTGTATTGCTGTCTGCAAATTGTGTGTAAATTTCCATAGCTTCCATAAAGCTTTTAGCAACAAAAAGATTTTCCTCGTTAAAGCCTTGCTCTACTGCTCCCTCTTTTAAAGGCTTGCTGCGATTTTCTCCTACAAAAATCAGTTTATCGCATACTTTGGCGGCGGCTTTTCCTAATTCTTTGTTATATTCAAATTCTTTGTCACCCAGTTCTACAAGACCGGGAGTAATAATAACCTTTTTCATTCCTTCAAAGGAGGAAAGCACCTTAACGGCCTCAAGACTTCCCTCAGGATTTGCATTATAGGCATCGTCTATAAGCAAAGAACCTTTAACCGAAGATTTCATTTCAAGTCGGTGTTCTACAGGAGAAAGACGAGAAATTGCAAAGGCAATATCTTTTAAAGAAACACCCATTTTATAAGCAAGTGCCGCGGCACCGGTAATATTTAAAACGTTGTGGCTTCCAAGAAGCTTGGAAGAAACCGTGATTTGTTCATTGCCAAACACTAAATCAAAGGTTACGCCGTTTCTTCCGCCTTTAATATTCTGGGCTTTAAACTCTGCGTTTTCCTTTGTGCCGTAAAGGGTTACCTTTTCTTCTTTTGCTATATATTCATTGTCTCCGTTTGCAAGAACAAAGCCACCTTTTTTGGTTACGGCATTCCGAAGCTCAAATTTAGTTTTTAAAACGTTTTCTACCTTTAAAAAAGTTTCAAGATGCTGAGGACCAACCGATGTAATAATTCCGCAGTCAGGATTTACAATATCGCAGATTTCTTTAATATCTCCAATATTTTTAGCACCCATTTCGCAAACAAAGATTTCGGTATCTCCTCTAAGTTTTTCTCTTATGGTTCTTACAACACCCATAGGAGTATTAAAACTTTCAGGGGTCATAAGAACGTTGTATTTTTCACTTAAAAGGCGGCTTAAAATATATTTTGTGCCTGTTTTGCCGTAGGATCCTGTAATGCCCACAACCTTTAAGTTTTTGGAAGAAGCAAGAAGCTTTTTAGCATCGTTTATATAATAATTTGAAATAATTTTCTCCACCGGCTTTAAAGCAAATAGAGAAATAAATGTAACAAGGGGCGGCGCAAAGGTTAAAAGATAAAAAGCGCCTAGAATGATGCATTTTATGAGTCCGTTAAAAACAAGACCTAAAACGGCAAAAACTAAAAGAAAAGCAGTAGAAAAAGTAATAGTTCTTTTAATCCTTGCGGTAAACACAAGCTTTTTGATGGAAGAGTTGTTTTTCTTTAAAGCAATAACTCCCAACCAGAGAGCGATAGCCGAAAAGAAAAGCATACTTTCGGTAAAGGTATCTTCCCCAAAGGTAAGTCCGAAGACAAGAAGCAAAATCATTGCTGCGAAGGGCAAGATTTTCAGAAAAGAAAAACTGCTTTTAAGCCAACCTCTGTAACGTGAGGCAAAATATGAATTTTGTTGGAGCATCTGAAGGTGTCTGACCTGTAAAAATGCGGCACCTACAAGGGCAATTAAAAGAGAAAAGCCCTGATAAATAATACTCATAAACTAAACGCGCCTCCTACTTAATAAAGCTATTTAGTATTGCCTCAACCTCAAAGGGACGCTCAATAAAAGCAAAGTGACCAGCGCCCTTGATAACGCAAAGACCTGCGTCTGAAATAAGACTTTCTATGATTTTGGCGTCACTAAGTGGGGTTGCGGTATCGTTTTCACCCCAAATGAGAAGGGTGGGACATTTTATGTTAGGTATTATATCTCTTAAATCTGTATTAACAAGAGATACTAGGGTTTTTCGCAAAACCGGCGGTGCGGCATTATAATCGGCGCTGCCATAATGATTTCTTGCCTTTTCAAGAAGCGGTCCTGAAAAACTTTTAATAACAGGAAGGCTTAAAACGCTTTTTATTGCTTTAAAGCTTTTGGCTCTGATTTTTTGTTTAAAGGTTTTTTTAGGAATAAGTCCGGCAGAATCCAAAAGAACAATTTTTTGCGGATTAACAAGACCCATTGCCGACATATAAAGGGTTACTCTGCCACCGTGTGAATGACCAATCATTATAGGGTCCTTAAGGTCAACTGCGTTCATAAACTTAAGAACAAAGTCACTGTAGTCTTTTAAATCCCAAGGCTCGCTCATAGTATCGGAACCGCCGCAACCGGGGAAATCTACCGCGACAAGACGGCATCTGCCCTTTAGTAGATTGATTATTCTGCTATATAAAGTGAGAGAAGAGCCCCAGCCGTGCAAAAGCAAAACAGGAGTACCATTACCCTCATCGGTGTAGTTAATATTAAGGCCGTTTATAATAATATTCATATAAAACCTCACTGAACCTTATACTTATTTAAATATTATACCAAATTTAATAATAAAATAGA
>JAZNBQ010000086.1:0-21570 GCA_045587065.1 Acutalibacteraceae bacterium
TAACGTAGAACTTATCGGCACCGAAAAAATCGGTTCAGGACTCGTATCTGTTATGGTAAGAGGCGACGTTGGAGCAGTAAAGGCTGCTACCGAGTCCGGTTCTGCAGCTGCATCTAAGCTTGGAGAACTTGTAGCAGTACACGTAATTCCAAGACCACATGCAGACGTTGAAAAGATTTTACCTAAGATTAAATAATTTTTGTTAGTAGTCCGTAAATAGTGTGACAGGCTCAAGTTCTGTCACATTACGGTTTATTAAAATTTTACAGGAGGAAATGACAATGGCACTTGAAGCACTAGGTATGGTAGAGACAAGAGGTCTAGTAGCAGCTATCGAGGCTGCCGATGCAATGGTTAAAGCCGCTAACGTAGAACTTATCGGCACCGAAAAAATCGGTTCAGGACTCGTATCTGTTATGGTAAGAGGCGACGTTGGAGCAGTTAAGGCTGCTACCGAGTCAGGCTCTGCAGCTGCATCTAAGCTTGGAGAACTTGTAGCAGTACACGTAATCCCAAGACCCCATGCAGATGTTGAAAAGATTTTACCTTCTTTAAAATAGGGTGAAATCACACGCGTGTGATGTAGGCTCCGTTTTACACGGAGCCTGATACCACACTAAGTTAAGCGAAACTCAAATTTAGAGAAAGGAGCATTTAATATGCTCGTAGGAAAAGTAGTCGGCAGTGTAGTTGCTACACGTAAAAACGAACGCTTAATTGGCGCAAAGTTTATGATAGTCGAACCTATTGAAAATATGTCTAAAAAAGGCCGTATTGTTGCGGTAGATAATGTTGGCGCAGGCATTGGTGAAATTGTGCTTGTTGCTATGGGCAGTGCTGCCCGTGTAGGCTGCGATATGGAGGTTGCTCCTATTGATGCGGCTATAGTTGGAATTGTTGATAACTCTATTGGATTAATGGACTGATAATATGAATTTAAACGAACTTAAAAATGTTTTGCAAAATGCAGGTGTCGTAGGAGCAGGCGGAGCAGGCTTCCCAAGCTATGCCAAGCTTAACGAAAACGCCGATACAATAATACTTAACTGTGCAGAATGTGAGCCTCTTTTAAAACTTCACAGACAGGTTATGGAGCATTATGCCAGAGAAATTTTAACTGCTTTAGAGACTCTTCGCGCAGCAGTTGATGCAAAACAGGTTATTATTGCCATAAAGCCGTCTTATAAAAAAGCGGTAGAGGCAGTAAAAGCAAATTTAGAAGATTTTCCCTTGACAAAAATCGGCTTTTTGCCTGAGGTTTACCCTGCAGGTGATGAAGTCGTAACAATATATGAAACTACAGGAAGAGTTGTTCCTGCAGGCAAACTGCCTATTTCTGTAGGAGTAACGGTATTTAACGTTGAGACTATGCTTAATGCCTACTATGCCATCACTGAAGGTATAGGCGTTACCCATAAGTACATTACCGTTACAGGAGAGGTTAAAAAACCTGTTACCCTGCGTGTTCCTTTGGGAGTCACGGTAGGAGAGGTTTTAAAACTTGCAGGTGGCACCACAATTGAGGACTATACCCTTATAAACGGCGGACCTATGACAGGTAATATCGTTTCCGAACAAAGCGTTATAACCAAAACAAGCAACGCGATACTTGTAATGCCAAACGACCAGTACATAGTTAAAAAACGTCGCAGTGATGCAAAAATTTCTCTTAAGAGAGCTATGTCGGCTTGTTGCCAGTGCAGAATGTGTACTGAGCTTTGTCCGAGAAACTTGCTGGGACATCCAATTGAGCCTTCTAAGTTTATGAGGTCTGTATCAAGCGGAACTACAGCAGATACAAACTCATACGTAAACACCTTCTTCTGTAGTGCTTGTGGACTTTGCGAAATGTATTCTTGCTTCCAAGGTCTTTCTCCAAGAACCTTAATTGGTATTGTAAAAGGAGAACTGAGAAAGGGCGGAA
Source organism: Acutalibacteraceae bacterium (assembly GCA_045587065.1). Classification (GTDB taxonomy): domain Bacteria; phylum Bacillota; class Clostridia; order Oscillospirales; family Acutalibacteraceae; genus SFWF01. The sequence continues at coordinate 1,925 of JAZNBQ010000086.1, forward strand.
TTGCTATTCCTCAGGTAAAAGAAGCTCCTGTTAAAGAGGAGAGAGAGGGCAGATACATTTTAAAATCACGTCTTACTGCAAGACTTGGCCTCACAAAATATAATTTCCCTGCTCTTCTTAGTGACAAAGAGTATAAGCCAAAGACTGTAAAACTTTTGCTTTCACAGCATATAGGCGCACCTGCTACGGCTATCTGTAAGGTAGGAGATACCGTAAAGGTGGGAGATTTAGTTGCAAAGGCTGCCGACGGAGCGCTAAGCGTTGGAATTAACGCTTCTATTGATGGCAAGGTGAAAGAAGTAAACAGCAAGTATGTTATTATCGCCGCACAATAAGAATTTGCGGAAAAGGAGTACTAAATAATGGGTAAAGCATTAGGTATGGTTGAGTTTGTAACTGTTTCTGCAGGTATGAACGGAGCCGACACTATGATTAAAACTGCCGACGTAGACGTTGTTGAATGTGCGACTGTCTGCCCAGGCAAATATATGGTAATTATAAACGGAGAGTTAAGCGCAGTTAAAGCTGCAGTAGATGCGGCAAAGGTGCAGAATCCTGAAAAGGTAATAGATAGTTTTGTTCTTGGTAATCCACATGAATCTATCTTTCCTGCAATTTACGGCGCAACACCTCCGGAAGACGTAGAAGCCTTGGGCGTTATGGAAACCTTTTCTGCCGCTTCTGCAATAGTTGCCGCAGATGCCGCCGCAAAAACAAGCCTTGTAAATCTTTTAGAGCTAAGACTTGCAAGAGGTATGTGCGGAAAATCTTATCTTCTTCTGACAGGTAGCGTTTCTGCCGTAAAAGCGGCTATTGAACGTGCAAACCTTGAAGCAGGAGACAGAGGCATGTTCCTTGATAGTTCAGTTATCCCCAGACCAGACGCAAAACTTTGGGCAAGTATTTTATAAGGGGTTGATTCTTTGTTAGCCATTGAGCGTAGAAACGCCATCCTAGCAAAGCTTTCGGTAGAAGGTAAGGTTGTGGTAAGTGACCTTGCAACCATGTTTTCGGTTACAGAGGAAACCATACGCCGTGACCTTGAAAAGCTCGACCGCGACGGACTTGCCTGTAAGACCTACGGCGGAGCGGTAAAAAATGACAGTTTCAAAATAGACCTTCCTTTCCACGTAAGAAAGCAAAAAAACGTAGAGAGTAAACAAAAAATAGCCGCAACTATTTCCGGAATGATAAAAGACGGCGACTATATTATGCTTGACTCAAGCTCAACCGCTCTTTACGTAATTAAAAACATATTAAGCCGTAAAAGAATAACGCTGATTACCAACTCGGTAGAGATTTTGCTTGAACTTTGCAATCAACACGATTGGACCATTATTTCCACAGGCGGAACTCTTAAAGAGGGTGGCCTTTCCTTAGAGGGCTATCAGGCAGAGCGTATGATAGAAGGGTATCACGTAGACCTGGCAATTTGTTCTTGCAAGGGTATTGATTCTGTAGCAGGTGTTACAGACTCCAATGAGCGTGACAGCCAACTTAAAAAAGCATATTTTGCCGCAGCAAAGAAGAAAATACTGGCGGTAGATTCTACAAAATTCGACATAAGGTCTTTTGTGAAAATTTGCGATATTAAGGACCTTGACTATATTGTTACCAACGAAGACCCAGGAGAAAACTGGAAAAACGTTATAGAACAGCAGGGTGTAGAGCTTGTTGTTGAAAATCAGGAGTAGATTATGAAAATATTAGTTATAAATGCAGGTAGTTCTTCTCTTAAATATCAGCTTATTGATATGGAGAAGGAAGAAGTTTTAGTTAAAGGACTTTGTGAAAGAATAGGTCTTGACGGTAAAATTACCCACAAGGTGCCTGGCAAAGAGCCTTATAAACAGGAATACCCAATGCCGACACATAACGAGGCAATTACCCTTGTTCTACAGCTTTTAACCGATGCTCAAAAGGGCGTTATTTCTTCTATTGATGAAATTAATGCAGTAGGACACAGAATTGCTCACGGCGGAGAGAAGTATAACAAATCCTCTGTTATTGATGACGAAATGCTACAGTATCTTGAGGGAATTGTGCCTATTAATCCTCTTCACGGACCTCCTGCCATTGCAGGCATTAAAGCTTGTATGAGTCAGATGCCAAAGGTTAAACATATCGGCGTATTTGACACTTCATTTTATGCTAATATCGAGCCTTTCCGCTATTTGTACCCTATTCCTTACAAATATTATGAAGAGAAAAAAATTCGTAAATACGGTTTCCACGGAACCTCTCACAGATATGTTACCGCACGTGTGGCAGAGATTTTAGGAAAAGACTTAAAGGACTTAAAAATTGTTACCTGCCATCTTGGAAACGGCTCTTCTGTAACTGCTACTAAAAACGGAATTGCCATTGATACTTCTATGGGCTTTACTCCACAGGACGGAGTTGTTATGGGTACTCGCTCAGGTGCAGTTGACCCATCGGTATTAACCTACATAATGAAAACCGATAACATTTCTGCTGAAGAAATGGACAATATTATAAATAAGAAATCCGGTATTTTGGGAATTAGCGAAATCTCCAGTGACGCCAGAAACATTGAAGATGAGGCAAACAATGGTAACGAGAGAGCTATTCTTACCCAAAAAATCGTTGGAAACAGTGTTAAAAAGCTAATTGGCGCTTACATTGCAGAAATGAACGGAATTGACGTTCTTGTATTTACTGCAGGTGTTGGCGAAAATGACTTTAAAATCAGAGAACTTTCTTGTGATGAACTTGAATATTTTGGAATTGAAATTGATAAAGAGCTTAATGAAAATGCTCCACGCGGTAAGGAAGTAGAGCTTACAGCCAACAACGCAAAGGTAAGAACCTTTATTATTCCTACAAATGAGGAGTTTATGATTGCACACGATGCAGCATCCTTTGTAAAATAGATTAAAGAGGTAAAATTATGTCTGAGATAAGCAAAGCAGATATTGAACTTATAGTAAAACAGGTCATGGGCGCAATGAACAGCGCACCTGTAAATACCGTTTCTGATGCAGAATATAGCAGCACTCAGTATAAGGGCAGAAAACTTATCGGCGTTTATTCCGATATGAATGAGGCTATTGCCGCAGCAGAAGAGGGCTACAAGGCAGTTAGAGGTATGAGCGTAGAGAAACGCGAAAAAATAATTACCGCTATTCGTGAATTAACCAGAAACGAAGCCTCCATTATGGCAGAAATCGGCGTTAGCGAGACCGGAATGGGCAGAGTTGACCATAAAACTGCAAAGCATCTTTTGGTTGCTGATAAAACTCCCGGTACTGAAGATATTGTAAGCGAGGCTAAAACCGGTGACAACGGTTTAACCCTTGTTGAAATGGCTCCTTTTGGAGTTGTTGGCGCCATTACTCCCAGTACCAACCCCAGTGAAACTGTTATTTGCAACAGTATTGGCATGATAGCTGCAGGCAATGGTGTTGTATTTAACCCACATCCCGGTGCTATTGCCGCGTCCAACTATGCAGTTGACCTTGTTAACCGCGCTTGTTTCTCTGCAGGCGGACCTAAGGTTCTGGTTGCTTCTATGGATAAGCCAACCTTGGATTCTGCTAAAATTATGCAGACCCATCCTACAATTAAAATGCTTGTTTGCACAGGCGGTCCCGGAGTTGTTCGCTCGGTACTTTCCTCAGGTAAAAAGGCTATTGGTGCAGGCGCAGGAAACCCTCCTGTAATTGTTGATGATACTGCAGATATTGTAAAGGCAGGTAAAGATATTATTGATGGTTGTACCTTTGATAATAATCTTCCTTGCATTGCAGAAAAAGAGGTTTTTGCTTTCAGTAATATTAAAGACAGACTTATCAGCGAGATGCTTAAAAACGGAGCAGTTTTAATTACTCCTGCCGAGGCAGACGCGCTTGCTAATATAGTTCTTGTGGACGTTACTGACAAAAAGACAGGCAAAACCAAAAAGACAGTAAACCGTAAATGTGTTGGTAGAGACGCTAAGGTTATTCTGGGTATGCTTGGCAAAAAGGTTGATGACAGTGTTCGTTGTATAATTTGCGAGACTGACTTTAATCATCCTTTTGTTCAGGAAGAACTTATGATGCCAATTCTTCCTATTGTTAGCGTTTCTGATATTGACCAAGCTATTGACCTTGCAGTAAAGGCGGAGCACGGCTTCCGTCACACCGCGCATATGCATTCTAAGAACATAGATAACCTTTCTCGTTTTGCTGCAGCGGTAGAGACAACAATCTTCGTTAAAAACGCGCCGTCTTATGCAGGAATCGGTTTTGGCGGAGAGGGTCACGCAACCTTTACCATTGCAGGACCAACAGGTGAGGGACTTACCTCGGCAAGAAGCTTTACAAGAAAGCGCCGTTGCGTAATGGTAGATAATTTCAGAATTATATAAATTTGGGAGGTCCTTTATGGATATAAACATTTCGGCAGTCGCCGAGGCCGTTTTAAAGGCTTTAGAGGGTGAAAACTGCGGTGAAGCCTCAGGAGATATTCCTGTTGGAATTTCCAACCGCCACATACATCTTTGTCGCGAAGATATTGATACTCTTTTTGGCAAAGGCTATGAACTGACACCATTAAAAGACCTGTCTCAACCCGGTCAGTACGCTTGTAAAGAGACCTTAACCATAGTAGGCCCATCTCTCAGACCTATTGAAAACGTAAGAGTTTTAGGCCCTGAAAGAAAAGGCTCACAGGTGGAAATTTCTCGCACAGATTCTTACACATTAAAGGTTAAACCACCTGTAAGAGAAAGCGGAAAAACCCAGGGCTCTGCTCCTATTACAATTATAGGTCCTAAAGGAATCGTTTCTCTCAAAGAGGGTTGCATTATTGCTAACCGCCATATACATATGAGTATAGAGGATGGAGAACGTTTCGGTGTAAAGGACAACGAATATGTAACCATTGATGCTGCTTCAGAGCGTCGCACACGCTTTTTCGACGTTCAGGTAAGAGTTCATAAGGATTTCAGACTGGAAATGCATCTTGATACAGATGACGCAAATGCTGCCGCACTGAAAAACGGCGACAAGGTAAAAATTATAGAAATTCAAAGGTAGAAAATGAACAGATTTAAAATTCGCACAGAAGTCCGCTTTAACGCAAATGCTCTTGAGACTTTAAGAGAATTTAGTGGTAAATCGGCGGTTATTATAACCGATAAGTTTATGGTTTCTTCAGGACTTATAAATAAGATTACTGCAAAGATGGATGGCTATAAAAACATCGCTGTTTTTGATGAAATCACTCCTGACCCAACAACAGCATTAATAGCTGATGGCCTTAAGTTTATAACAAAGCATAGCGCAGACATTGTTATTGCTCTTGGCGGAGGTTCTTCTATAGATGCTGCAAAGGCCATTGTTTTTATGGCAGAAAAGGCCGAAAACAGAGACATTATACTTATTGCAATTCCCACCACAAGTGGCACAGGCAGTGAGGTTACAAAGTTTGCGGTTGTAACCGATGAAAAGGACCGCATGAAGTATCCTTTGGTAGACGAAAGTCTTCTTCCTGATTTTGCAATTTTAGACCCTGAGCTTGTTATGAGCGTGCCTCCACACGTTACCGCAGATACAGGTATGGACGTTATAACCCACGCCTTTGAGGCATTGGTTTCGGTAAATGCCAACGACGCGTCGGATGCTCTTGCAGAAAAAGCCCTACTTCTCGCTTTCCATTATCTTCCTTATGCATATAAGGACGGCAGCAACGTAGAAGCAAGAGAAAAAATGCATTCTGCATCCTGTCTGGCAGGTATGGCTTTTAACGAGGTAGGACTTGGAATAAATCACAGTATTGCTCATGCCCTTGGCGCAAAGTTCCACATTCCTCACGGCAGAGCAAACGCTATGGTAATGCCTCACGTTATCAGATATAACGCTCATCTTCGTGCTTGTTTTGGCTCTGAGCCTTTTGAAGCGGCACAAAGATATGCCGATATTGCAAGAAAACTAAGACTTCCTCACGACAATATAAGAATTGCGGTAGAAAGCCTTATTGAAGAGATTAAACATATGATGCGCCGTATGGAAATTCCTGCAACACTTTGGGCGGCAGGTGTTTCTAAAGCCGACTATGCAAGAGAAAAAGAAGCTATTATAGAAGCGGCTATGAAGGATGCTTGTTCTGCTTCTAATCCAAGAGAGGTTAACCGCGAAGGAATTGAAAAAATCCTTGGCTACATTACCGAAGAATAATAAAAAGCACAGTTCAAAAGAACTGTGCTTTTGTTTTTTTTAAAATCTTCTGGAAGAGCCTCCGCCACCGAAGCCTCCGCCTCCTCCTGAAAATCCGCCACCGCCAAAGCCTGAGCCTCCACCAAAACCTCCGAAACCGCCAGGGCCTCTGGGCCATCTGGGGCCACCAAAGAACAAAAAGGGGAGACGCAATCTTCTAGGTATAACAAAAATTAAGATTAACAAAAGGAAAACCATATAAATTATAATACTTGTGGCGGAAAGAGAATCGTCTACAGGGGTATAGTTTTCGTCAGGAGACATACCATACTCAATATAAACCTCGTTCACAAGAGAATTATAGACGTTATACATTCCGTTGCCAAAATCGTTGGCTTTAAAGTAGTCTATGCCATACACATCAAGGATTCTGCCTGTTTTACTGTCAGGCAAAGCCCCTTCAAGACCATAGCCAACCTCGATTCTGACCTCACGGTCATTAACTGATAAAAGAAGTAATATGCCATTATCCTGGCCTTTGTTACCAATACCCCAGCCGCGAGCTAAATTAAGAGCATATTCATCTATGTCGTTGCCGTTTAAACTATCTATAGTTACTGCAACAACCTGAGCTTTTGAGGCGTTATAGAGATTAACTCCCAAGCTTTGCATTTTGAGTTCTTGCTCAGGGGTTAAAACGTCTGCAAAGTCATTAACAAAAAAGGCGTTTGTAGGAGAAGGGTAGTCATTCTTTGCATATGTGCTTTGTGCAAAAAGAAGCATAAGACAAAGAACTGCACATAAAGAAATAATTTTTTTCATAAATTACTCGAAAGATACGTTAGGAACGCTTGACGTGCCATTATCTGCTTCAAAATAGTTTACTTTTTCAAAACCGAAGATTCCTGCAAGAATGTTTTTTGGGAATCTGCGAATAAAAGTGTTGTATTGCTGTGCGGCGGTATTGTAATCCTTACGTGCAACAGCTATACGATTTTCTGTTCCTGCAAGTTCATCCTGTAATGCAATAAAATTAGAATTAGCCTTAAGGTCAGGGTAGCTTTCTGTTACGGCGTTTACCCAAAGGGAAATAGCTCCGTCAAGTTTTTGCTGCGCCTCACTTAAACTTGCGGCGTCTCCTGCTTTGCCCACAGAAGCTCTTGCCTCGGTTACTGCAGTAAAGGTTTCCTGTTCGTAATTTGCGTAGCCCTTAACTGTAGAAACAAAGTTAGGAATCAAATCTGCGCGGCGCTGAAGCTGAGTCTGAATATTTGCCTGAGCAGTTTCTACGTTGGTCTGGGCAGTTACTAAAGAGTTGTAGCCTCCGGCAACAGCTCCTACTAAAATTACAACAACTAATGCTATAACACCAATAATAATCCATTTTTTGTTTTTCATAATTTCTCTCCTTTAAAAACAAAAACTCTGCAAAATTGCAGAGCTTTAAATGTATTTTTGCCCCACCCTGCCGTATCGGGCGATTTATAACCTGCTTAATGGCAGGTGGGTGTTTTCCGTGCGGTTTTGAGCTTCCAACGTCCATAAAAATGGGAGGCCTGCATACCTGCCGCCCGAGTAAAACTCCCTATAAAAAGGTTGTAGGGTTATAATGGCAACCGTTCGCGTACAGGGTAGGAAATGAATTTTTATTCTTCTTCTGCAATTTCAAAAAAATCTTGAAGACGCTCAATAAAAGTATCGGCAACAAACTCATATTCATCGTCGTCTTCTATTTCGTAAAAATATTCTTCTCCGTTTTCTTCGCCTACTTTTACGATAACAAGCTCTCCGCTATCTTCAAGCATTTCCTTAGGGTCGTCAAAAACAGGAAGCATTGCAAGATATCTTCCCTCGTCAGACTCAATGGCGTCGATTACCTCAAAGGTATATTCTTTGCCGTCGTCATCTGATAAAGTTACTATATCCGGGTCATAATCCTTTTCAATGTTTGCCATAGATTTTCTCCTTTTTTATTATCTCTCATTTACCTTTATTTTAACCTTAAAATATAATTTAGTCAATACTATTATTTGTCATTTTTCCTTGTTTACATTTTAACGCTTTGACATTATAATATATGTATATATTATTTTTGTCGAAAGGTAGTTACTATGAGCGAAAAAATGTGGGCAGGTCGTTTTAAAAAACAACTTGACAGTAAAGTTAATGATTTTAATTCATCCATAAGGGTAGACAGTCGTATGTACCGTCAGGACATAGGAGGTTCTGTTGCACACGCATCTATGCTTGCAAAGAAGGGAATTATAACCGAGGCAGATGCTGAAAAAATAATCAACGGACTTAATGAAATTTTAAATGACCTTGAAAGCGAAAAACTTCAGCTTGATTTAACCGCAGAGGACATTCATATGTTTGTGGAGGCAGAGCTTACAAAACGAATAGGCGACGTTGGCAAAAGGCTTCATACTGCAAGAAGCCGTAACGACCAGGTTGCCCTTGACGTAAGGCTCTATTTAAGGGACGAAACCGAGGAAATAATTGATACTTTAAAAACTTTAATTTGGGCAATAGTAAACAAGGCAGAGGAGCATAAGGCTACAGTTATGCCGGGCTACACCCATCTTCAAAGGGCGCAACCCATAACCTTTGGGCATCATCTTATGGCTTATGCCATGATGTTTCTTCGCGATATTGACCGATTAAACGACATTAAAAACAGAATGAATTATTCTCCTCTGGGTTCTTGCGCTCTGGCAGGAACAACCTATCCTACCGACCGCTTTGCCGTTTCAGAAAGCCTTAATATGAAGGGCATTTGTCTTAACAGTTTAGACGGTGTTTCCGATAGAGATTTTGCAGTAGAACTTGCCAACGCTATTGCTCTTATTATGATGCATCTCTCTCGTTTTAGCGAGGAAATTATACTTTGGTCCAGCTGGGAATTCAAATTTATTGAGCTTGACGACGCTTATTCTACCGGTTCTTCCATTATGCCTCAGAAAAAGAATCCTGATATTGCGGAACTTGTAAGAGGCAAAACAGGAAGAGCGTACGGAAATTTGGTTACACTTTTAACCCTTCTTAAAGGGCTTCCCCTTGCTTACAACAAAGATATGCAGGAGGACAAGGAGGCTATTTTCGATAGCATTGATACAGTCAAAGAGTGCGTTAGCATTTTTGCTCCTATGATAGATACTATGACCGTTATTAAAGGAAACATGTATAACGCGGCGGCAGAAGGCTTTATAAACGCTACCGACCTTGCCGATTATCTTGCTAAAAAGGGTCTGCCTTTCAGAAGTGCTTACAAGATTTCGGGTACAATGGTTGCTTACTGTATAGAAAAGAAAACAGTTTTGGAAAAATTAAGCCTTGATGAGTTTAAAGAGTTCTCCGAACTTTTCGAGGAAGACGTATACTCTGCAATCAATCTTGAAAACTGCACCTTCTCACGAAACAGCGAGGGTGGAACCGCATTAGAATCGGTAGAAAAACAAATAAAAACCGTAAAAGAGCTTTTAAAATAATGAAGACAGACAGATTTTCTGCTCTTGACCTTATAAGAGGCCTTGCCATTATCAGTATGGTGCTTTACCACGCTGTGTGGGACGTAGTTAATATTTTTGATAGCAATCTCAGGTGGTTTAAGGGCGATTTAGGCTACCTTTGGCAACAGAGCATAGGAATAACCTTTATTTTTCTTGCAGGTTTTTCCTTTAGTCTTTCGAACCGCAAAATTAAAAGGGGAATATTCGTGTCTCTTTGCGGAGGTATAATTACCGCCGTTACACTTATTTTTATGCCGGAAAACCGAATTATTTTCGGAGTGCTTACCTTTATAGGAGCGGCAATACTTTTGCAAAGGGCGCTTGAACCTTTACTGAAAAAGGTCAACAGTATTTTAGGTTTTACCTTGAGCCTTGTTTTGTTTGTGGTTTTTAAAAATCTTAGAGACGGGCTTATTTTAACCTTTCCGGCTCCAAAAATTCTTTACAAAAACTATTTTACCGCCTTTTTAGGCTTTCCGCCCAGAAGTTTCTGGTCTAATGATTATTATGGCATTTTTCCTTGGTTTTTCCTTTTTCTGTGCGGCTATTTTGTTTACAATCTTTTTAAAGAAAAAGGTTGGCTACAGGTTTTAACAAAAATAAAATGTCCGCCTATAGAATTCATAGGCAGACATTCAATTATAATTTATATGGCGCACCAACCTTTAGTTTATGCACTTTTAATTCTTTTTTCGTGGATTCTTCGAGCTATATAAACAACCGGTGTATCAAGCAAACTTGTAAAAACATAAATCACGTAGCTTGAAATTACAATAGACAATAAGGTCTTGGCGTTATAAACGCCTGCAAAGGCACAAAGATTAAAGCTAAGGGTGTTTACTATCTGGCTTATAAGGGTAGAACCGTTGTTTCTGAGCCACAAAAACCTTTTTTTATCGTTAAAATGCTTTTCGGTAAAAGCCCACCATTTGTGGTATAGCCAAACGTCAAAGAATTGGCTTATTGCATAAGAAACCAAAGACGCAATTACAATTCTGGGCGCGGCACCGAAAACTACCTTAAAGTGGTCTTGAACAAAATCGCTTTGGGAAGGGATGAAAAGCCCCCAGCTTTGAGATATGGCAAGGTAAAATAAGGTGGCAAAAATTCCTAGAGTTACCGCCTTGTTTGCCGCCTTTTTACCCTCACATTCCGAGAGAATGTCGGTTACAAGAAAGGTTACAGCAAAAAGCACATTGCCCAGGGTCTGTTCCATGCCAAAAGCTTTTATAAGAATGGTAACCTCTATGTTGGCAAGTATTGTGGCAACTGCGCTAACACAGTAAAGCCCTGTCTTGCCAAAGAATTTAAAGGCAACAGGAACCGAGCCGAAAATAAAAATAACCGAGCCTATGAGTAATAATTCGTTTGTCATAATGTCGCAAAAAAGCGCCCCAGAATTTAAGGGCGCAAAATTTCACTTTCTCTCCCTTAGTTTTGATTTATCGTGTGTTTTATGAACACCCAAATGGCAGGATGGTTACGAACTGCCGTTAAAAATTCATTTGCCTAGTCGCAAATATAATCAAAAAGTTCTCTTTTTAAAGTGGTGTCGTTATCTTTGCTTGATACCACCTTTATAGGCCTTGTAAGGTCAAAAGAGAAAATACCAACAAGGGAGGTCGCAGGAATAATCTGGTCGTTAAAATGAAGCTCGATGAGATAATCTCTTTTTTCGGCCGCACTGTGCAGAGCATTTACTGCTTCCATATTCTGAAGTAAAACTGAAAACTCTGTCATAAAGGGCCTCCCAAACTTTTGATAATGATATAATACCCAAAATTTAACATAAAGTCAATATTTCCTTTAAATTTTTTATTTTGGAGTTTTTAAATGCAGGTAAGTTTTTACACCCTTGGTTGCAAGGTCAACCAGTACGAATCTCAGGCCATAGCCAATGAATTTGAAAAGCGAGGCCACAATATTATAAAAGAAACTGCCGCGGCAGACGTGGTGGTTATAAATTCTTGCACCGTTACGGCAGAAAGTGACCGAAAAACAAGGCAAATGGTTAGAAAATTCAGAAGAAAGGCTCCAAATGCCTTTATAATTCTTGCAGGTTGTATGCCGCAGGCCTTTCCCTTAGAGGCAGAAGAGCTTTTAGAGGCAGATATAATAACCGGCAATACTTCGCCGCAAAACATTCCTCTTTTGTTGGAGGATTTTCTTAAAAACGGCGAGAGAATTGTAAAAATAGAAAAGCATTCAAAATGTGAAAAGTACAATACCCCTATTATTTCAAACTTTGGAGAGAGAACCAGAGCCTTTATGAAGATAGAGGACGGTTGTGACAGATATTGCACCTATTGTATCATTCCTAAGGCAAGGGGAGAGGTGCGTTCCAAACCGCTGGAAGATATAGAGGCAGAGGCAGAAGCCTTAAGTAAGGCAGGTTTTGTGGAAATAGTCCTTGTTGGCATTAATCTTACATCATACGGCAAAGACATAGGCCTTAATATTTGTGATGCAGTAAATGCGGCGGCAAAACCTGAGGGGATTAAAAGGGTGCGCCTTGGCTCTTTAGAGCCTGACCATATTACCGATGAAACCTTAGCGGCTTTAAAGTGTCAAAAAAAGCTTTGTCCTCAGTTCCACTTGGCGTTGCAGTCAGGCAGTGATGCAACCCTAAAGCGGATGAACAGACATTACGATACGGCCTTTTACCAGGATTTGGTAAACAGAATAAGAGACCATTTTGAAAACGCCGCAATTACTACCGATATTATGGTAGGCTTTGCAGGAGAAAGTGAGGCCGAGTTTGAGGAAAACGTTGCTTTCCTTAAAAAAATCGGTTTTGCGCGAAGCCATGTTTTTGCATACTCCAAAAGAAGAGGGACTGTTGCTGCCGCCCTTGAAAATCAGGTAGAGAAAGGCGAAAAGGAAAGAAGAGCTTCGGTTATGGGAGAAGCGGCAAGGTTATGCGAGTCGGAGTTTTTAAAAGGACAGGTGGGCAGACGAGAAGAGGTTCTCTTTGAAACCTACAAAAACGGTATAGCAGAGGGATACACACCTAATTACACCAGGGTAAAGGTGGCAAGTGGCAAAAGTCTATCAGGCAAAATTTTAGAGATTTTAATTACTCAAAGCTTTGACGACTACTGCACGGGAGAAATAAAAAAAGCAGACAGTTAACTGTCTGCTTTTTTGTTTTTTCTGTATCTTAAAAAATCTTCTAAAATAATTACTGCGGCAACGGCATCAACCGTTTCCTTTCTCTTTTTGCCTCTTGTATCGGTAAGATTCAGGGCGTTGTGTGCAGAAATGGTTGTGCATCGTTCGTCCCAAAGCACAGTTTCTGTTTCTGACTTTTCGCCTATTTTTTTAGCGATTTCGGCGCACTCGTTAGCCCTTTCTCCCTCGCTGCCGTCCATATTCTTAGGGTGGCCTACCACAATAAGCTCTGCATTTAACTCTTTAGCTTTGTGGCAAAGCTTTTCTATTAACTTTTCTTCGTTATACTCGGTTATAACCGAATCAGGAAAAGCAAAGCCTTCGCTTTTGTCACTTATCGCAACACCTGTTCTTGCTTTCCCCAGGTCTATAGCCATTATTTTCATTGCTTTGTTACCTCACTTGGTTTTATAGCCGAGGTTATACGATTTCTTCTGGGCATATACCGGTCAGGCACGTGGGAAGAATCGTTAATGAATTCTACCTTTACTCCCTTTTCGTCAAAAACCAGTAACGATACGGCAGTATTATTAGACCAAGGCACCTCGTTTAGTCTGTCAATAGTGTCAAAAAGGGCGTGGCATAAAAGATTTCTTATTGCGGCGCCGTGAGAGGAAATTAAAATGGTTTTGCCTTGGTTTTCAGGGTCGTTGACAATTTTTAAAACGCCTTGCCACACACGGTCATAAACCTCGCGCATACTTTCTCCCTTTGGCGGCGCAAAATCTTCAGGCGCATTGTTCCAACAAAGTTCTAAATCCTCGTACTGCTTAAAAATGTCCTCAAAGGACATACCTTCAATTATTCCACCGCATATTTCTCTCAGCAAAGGCTCTTTTATAACCTCAAGTCCTTTGCCATGGGTTGCGGCAAGGGCAGTTTTATAGGCTCTTTTAAGTGGGCTTGAATAAACTTTATCTATATGTATATTTTTAAATCTTTCCCAAAGGTATTTAAGCTGAATTTCTCCTGTCTCGCTGATTTCACAGTCGGTTGAGCCTTGAAAAACTCTAGCTTTGTTACCTGCCGCCTCGCAGTGACGGACAACATAAATCTTTACCAAAAAATACACCTCTTTATTTCAATTATATAATAGCAAAGAAGTTTTTGCAACAAAAAAGCAGAGAGTGTTAATCTCTGCTTTAGTCTTCCATTTGTTTTCCTAAAAAGCCTGCCGCCACAAAGGAAAGTTTAAGGTCGGTTTCGGTTGGTGTGTCTGCTTTTTCTCCCGCTAAAAGCACAACCGCGCCGCTTACGTCTCCTGACGATATAATGGGGTGGGCGACTAACACCTTGCGCTCAACGTTTTCCAAAGCATAAAAAACTTTAGAATCGTTTAAACTACTAAAAGCACTGCGATTTTCCATAAGGGCTTCAAGTTCAGGTGTTACGCTTTTTTCAAGTACTTCTCTTTTGGAAATTCCGGACGCCGCAATACAGTGGTCTCTGTCGCAAATAATAACAGCTAAGTCGGTTGCCTTGGAAAGAGACTCGGCATATTCTGTGGCGAAAGCGGAAAGCTCTCCGATAGGAGAATATTTTTTAAAAATAACCTCGCCCCCTGCATTTGTGAAAATCTCAAGTGGATCTCCCTCACGAATCCGCATGGTTCTGCGGATTTCTTTGGGGATAACCACACGACCGAGGTCGTCGATTCTGCGAACTATTCCTGTCGCTTTCATATATTCATTTCTCCTTAAAATTCAAATCGTGATACTATTATTTGTCAACAAAGAAAAATTATACTGTTATTTAAAAATCGTTTGTTGACTTTTTTATTCATAAATGATATCATAATACCAAGATATTATGATATCATTATCGGAGGATTGCAGATGAACAAATCAGAGACTCCCACATCAAAAAAAATAGGAATTCCATTACGATTGGAACCTAAATTGTACGAAAAAATGATGGACAGAGTTCAAAAAAAGAAAAAAGAGCAACGCGGCTATAGTGTTAACCAGTTGCTTACTGAATTGCTCGAAAAAGAATTGAAGGAGAAAAAAATATGACTCGCACAGAAATGATTATCCGTATTGGAAAAGAATATCATACATCAAATATTGAAGGTGGAGAATATAGTTATGTACAAGAAGCAGGTTCAAGAGCCAAGTTAGAAAAAGCCCTTGGACACACTTTTTCGCATTTTAAACTTGATATTCGTTTTGAATTAAACGATGTCGCTATACTTATAGAAACAAAACAATCCTTCACAAAAAATGATGAATATCAACTTGCAGAATATGTAGAAGAAGAATTAGCCTTGCATAATGGGAAGAAAATTATCGCTATACTTGCAAATACAAATGATGATGAAATCAAGGTTTGGAAAGCCGCAGTAGACGATGAGCACATTTTGAACAACGAAACTGTACTTGACAAAATGGAGCATTATGTCAGTCTTTTTGATGCAAGTAAACAAAACGATAGGGAAAAAGTTTTAAAAAACACTTATGATTTAAATGAACTACTACATAAGATGGATATTAAAGAAGATTTGCGTAGTCAATTTGTAGGAACAACTCTTTTATACATAAAAGATATGATTAGCAAAACGGGTGCCAATAACATAGATGACGTTCTAATAAAAAACCTTAAAGACACTTGGAATATGATGTCTGCAGAAACCATTAGAGCAGCAATAAAGAGTACATTGGACGATTTGTTAGATGACTCAGATAACAAACAAAAAAAAATCGAGTTGCTCCAAAGAAATGTTCTTAATGATCAGAAAGTCAAAAAACTCAAATTGGAACATTGGATAAAAATATTAGAAACAATTATTACGGATATTTATAGATATATTGATGCAGACAGCTCAGAAGGACAAGATATTCTAAATCTGTTTTTTATTGCTTTTAACAAATATACTGGCAAGGCTGACAAAAACCAAGCGTTCACACCTGACCACATTACAGAGTTTATGTGTAGATTAACAGATGTTGACCGAAGCAAAAAAGTTCTTGACGCAACATGCGGAAGTGGTTCTTTTTTAGTACAAGCAATGGTGAAAGAATTAGCAGATTGCCGCCGCGGAAAAACAGACGAAGAAGCAAGAGAGTTAATGGAAATTGTAAAGAAGCAGCATATTTTTGGAATAGAAAACGAAGAAAAAGCCTACGGACTCTCAACTACAAATATGCTTATTCATGGTGATGGAAATAGCAATATTAAATTTGAAAGTTGCTTCAAATGTAAATCTTTTATCAAAGAAGCTGATCCAGATATAATTTTAATGAATCCACCTTACAACGCAAAACCTATCGGTATACCTAAAGAATATAAGAAGAAGTGGAAGAAGGCAGAAGATAAAAAAACCGATCCCACAAAAGGATTTGTCTTCATTCACTTTATTTCTGATGTTATTAAGGAAATAAATGACGAACGAGACAGAAATAACGAACCTCGAAAGACGGTTAAACTTGCCGTTCTTCTTCCAGTAGCAGCTGCTATTGGAAACGGGAAAATCATCAAAGAGGAAAAAACGGCCATGCTTAAACACAATACTCTTGAAGCCGTTTTTACACTTCCTAACGAAATTTTTTATCCCGGTGCTTCAGCATGCGCATGTTGTATGCTTTTCACACTAGGTCAGCCACATATCAAGGCTGACGGGAAAGCTCGTCCTACGTTTTTTGGATATTGTAAAGATGATGGATTTAAAAAGAAGAAAAACCTTGGTCGTATAGAACAATTTGATTCTAATGGAGATTCTATTTGGAAAAAAATTGAACAAGAATGGCTCGATTTATACTCATTTAATAAGGTCGAAGATGGCAAATCATCTATTTCTGTTGTTGATGGTAATTCTGAATGGTTATGTGAAGCATATATGAAAACGGATTATAGTAAACTTTGCGAAAATGACTTTCAACAAACATTAAATGATTACCTCGCTTATTTGATGAAAGAAGGTAACATATATGAATCTTGAAATTGTTAACTGGAAAGAATTTGTTTTTGGAGACTTAATAGAAAAACCATATAAGGCGCATGCATATACTTCTGATGAACTTGTTGTCGCAAAACCAAACGAAAAATCTATAAGATATATAACGCGAACCGGAGAGAATAACGGGTGTGAGTTCAGAGCCAAATTTGTTGATTTGGAATTTATAGAAAATGGTAACGCTATTTCAGTAGGCGACACAACTGCTACATGTTTTTACCAAGAAGAGCAATTTATCACTGGCGATCATATGGTAATAATTAGAGCACCTTGGCTAAATCCTATCACAGGATTATTTATCGTTACTATACTTAATAATGAACAATACAAATACTCTTATGGCCGAGCTTTTCTAAAAGATCGAATTGAACAAACAATCGTTAAATTGCCGGTTTTGCGAAATGAACATGGCGAAGAAATCATAGATCCTTCTCATCAGTATTGCAAAGAAGGTTATATTCCTGATTGGGATTTCATCTCTTCGTATATAAAGACATTACGAGTAAAACCGTTAACTACAAAGAATGTTAACCAGAATCGTACGAGTCTGAACATTGATCAGTGGGAAGAGTTTGCATTCGATGACATTTTCATCTTAAAAGGTGGGTTTTATAATAAAAAACCCGAACATTCCATTGAAGGTAGCTTTCCGTTTCTTGGTTCAACCGAAAACAATAACGGAGTTACAGAATTTTATAGCGTTGACGATATAAGAGCCTGGGACAAAGTAGGAAACGCCGATGATACATTAGAAAAGAAAATTTACAAAGGAAATTGCATAGCAGTTACCGTAAATGGATCAGTTTGTAATGCATTTTACCAATCAGAGGATTTTACTTGCAGTCATGATATAACGGCTTTTTATTTAAAAGAACACACTTTAAATCCATACTTAGCCTTGTTCTTGTGCACTGTAATTATGCAAGACAAATATCGTTGGAGTTATGGACGAAAGCCACACGATGTTAAAAAGTTTGCAAAATCGATCTTCAAGCTTCCAATACTTAGAGATGATACTAGCAAACCTGTTATAGATGATTCGAAAACGTTTTCCAAAAAAGGATATATTCCTGACTGGGAATTTATGCAAAATTATATTAAAAATAGTCCTTATGGCCACAGAATTTAAAATCAAAAGCGAGGTGAAATTCACCTCGCTTTTGCTATGTACTTTATTGGTGTTATTATAACACCAGCATCTATACGTCTTACAATACCTGTTGCTTTCATATATTAATTCTCCTTTAATTTCAAATCGTGATGTTAGTATTTGTTAATGCGGAAGAAATATACACTGTTTGTTCTTGATTATAGTTGAATAATACAAATGAAAACTAACCTAAAGAGTTATTGATGATGAATCAAAGCGATGCTATAATATAATTGCAAGTTGACTTGACTACAAAAAACGAGGTGTTACTATGACCGACAATATAAAAATTGGAAAAATGATCGCATTGTTGCGTTCTCAAAAAGGTATTACGCAAGCAGAACTCGGCGAACGATTGGGCGTGTCTTTTCAAGCAGTCAGCAAATGGGAACGAGGAGAAACACTTCCTGATGTGTCTCTCTTAACTGACTTGGCTGATGTGCTTGAAACAACAGTAGATTTTCTTCTTCGAGGCGGAGAAACTAACGTAACCTTTAAGGGGAAAATCAGCGTGGCAGATATGATAGAGGGTATAAACTGTTTGAAAAACATGGGTATACTATTAGGCAAAGAAAATATTATTTATCGTCACGCCATAGATGGAATTAACCAAGGTATGAATACCGACATCGAAGCGGCATTTCAAGATGATTATATTTTTGAAGCGTTTGTTGCTGAAGCAATCACACAAAAACTAAAAGCGGGATATTTTGTGGATACCACTGATGTCAAACGCAACTTTAAGCATGAGCATTTTAGAAATATCGCTCTTGATCGTGTGGGTAAATATAACATCAAATAAATTCAATTGCAGCAAAAGCGGAGTGGAAATCCACTCCGCTGTTTTACTTATTTTTGTGAAAAAATATATAAAAGTACATAAAAGTATATACAATATATTGGTTTTTTTGGACATAAAAATCTTTCGACCACAATATATAGTATGCTTAAGCTTGACATAAGTCGTCACATATGATATACTAATTTTGGCAATTGGATATAACACAATTGACTATATACGAAAGCGAGTTGATTAAAATTGATTGTAGTACTAAAAAAAGAAAGCATTTCGTAAGTTGCGGCAACAACAAACAAAATGCTTTCTCTTTGCTGGATGTGTTAAACAATCCAACATTGCTGTGGTTTTAGTATAACACATCCGGATCCAGTTTGTCTACTGGAAAAATTCACAAAATTTATGCCGTAATAATCGGCGGAAAGGATGTGTCTTTTATGGCAGTACACCATGGTGGTAAGGTCGGTAAAGCTGGTAAAACTTTAGCTTCTAAAAAGTCTTCTAAAAAAGCTAAAAGCAATGCTGGCAAAACATTGGCTGATCACAAAGCAGCAAAACATTAATTAATCAGAAAAAGTGAGGGGCTTCCCCTCACTTTTTTCTATGTATAAAAACCGCCGAAAACCCGTTTTTGACACCAATGCGTCGGGTGGGCAAACCAGCAAAAACTCTAGTGTTTATGCGCCTTTCAAGCGGTTTGCCCTAAAATAACGCATTCCTCTATGCGTCTAACAATTCCTGTTGCTTTCATAATATATAATAATCTCCTTGCTTTACAAATTTGTACTGTTAGTATCTGTAAATTAAGAAGAAATATACCGTAATTATGCTTCAGGTGGTTTTTTTATAATTCAAAAAATAGCAAATAATAAAATTTGTCAATCCAGATGTAAAAACAATTATTATA